>JAYTKG010000095.1:0-5132 GCA_043730435.1 Acidimicrobiia bacterium
CGAGCCTGCTCGTAACCCGCCGATACGCCGATCGAGTCGATGGAGCATGCGGTCTCGGGTGAGACGTTCGAGGACCCGTCGTGCTGCTCGGCCACTCGCATCTTTCGTGCCGTGCGTCTCCAGCGGAAAGTGGATTGCCTCGATCTGGCGGGCCGTCATCAGACGCAGATCGGCGACTTGCCGCACGATGGCGAGGTCACGTCCGGAGAGCTCGTCCCGCAGCATTTCGAGCCCCCGTCGTCCGACACGCCGGCTCACGCGACCCCCCTTTCCATCATCACAGTCCGTCGCCGTAGTGAGTGAGTGAGAGGTGTCGTGGCGGCGCTGGCGGCCGACGCGACTGGATGCCTTGCCCCCGGTTCGTCAGTCGGCTGCCCGCCGTCACGGGAGCAGACAGGGTGATCGAGGCCGATCAAGCGTCGCCTGCTCCAGGGCTTCTTCTCTTCACCTAGCTCGCCGGTCGTGCAGCTCTGCACAACTGTCCGCACCCGTAACGGACGATCCACCCTTAACTGCCAGGGAGAACACAAGAGATTGTGCGACTCGATCGGACGGGCGATCGGACACAGGTTCCAGCGCCTCATGACGGCTCTCCCTTGGTCCGACGGCGAGGTGCAAAGTCGTCGGCCTTCGGCTTGGCGCTGCTCGGCTGGAACAGGGAGCGCAGCTCGTCGTCGACCTTCGTTGCGCTGATGGCGTAGCGCTCCCGGCTCGCTTGCCGTACTCGTTCCGGATCAATGCTTGGCTCCGGAGGTGGCGACGTCACGCCGGAACACCACGGCTGTACCGCACCCTCGCCCATGAGTCGGGCGTAGAAGTGGAAGCGGTCGAGCGAGGTGAAGTCTTCTTGCCCGAGGAGCGGCGTCGTGGAAGCCATCACGCCGGCATCCTTCGGCGAGAGCTGAAACGTGACGCTGCTGCGGCAGTTCGCCAACACGTCGGCCCGCATCCGCTCGTCGAGCTGGTTGAGGTGTTGAGCGATCAGGAAGAAGCCGAGACCGAGCGCACGGCCACGTGCAAGAGCGTCACCGAGATCGACGGGAAGATGAAGATAGGTCGGAAACTCGTCGAGGAAGATGCTCACCATGTCCCGCTCGCCGACCGCCGTGCGAGTGCGACCTTGGGCGTGCTGCCATAGTCCGCTCAAGATGAGCGCACCGAGTAGATCAGCCGCTTCTGGCCCGATCTCACCACGAGCCAGATTGACAAGGAGAATGCGCCGCTCGCTGAACACGCTGCCGAGATCGAAGCGGGGCCTGCCCTGTCCGATCATCCGTCGCAGTGTCGAGCGCACCAAGAACGGGTGTAGACGACGAAGCACTGGGGCGATCGCCACTGTGCGCTCGGCGTCAGACCACGACTCGTACTGCGCCCAGAACGGTTCGAGGCCAAGGGGATCATCGAGGTTGCCGACAAGCTTGCGACGGAAACGAGCATCGGTGAGCAAGAGTGGGAGCGCTGGCAGGCTCATGCCGTCCGTCTTCACCAGCGTCAACAGACTGGCGCTCAGGATCTCGCTTACCCGTGGTCCCCACGACGAGGCGTACAGGCTGTGAAAGGTATTGAACAATTGATCCGCCCGAAGCTCGGCCGTCTCTGGTGGGCCGGCGAGTGGGTTGAGACCGACAGCGGCGGCGGTATCTGTCGGATCAATCACCACGACGTCCCGTAGACGGCTTTCCGGCAGTCGAGCGAGTACATCCCGAACAAGGTCACCGGATGGTTCGACCAGGCAGATACTCCGCCCAGCGGCAGCGTCCTGCAAGATCAACTGGAGAGCCAGGTTGCTCTTGCCAGTTCCATTGGGACCCAGACAGAACGTGCCCCTCGTTGAGTCGATCGGTACGAGAGCCAGCGGCCGTGCACGGCCTGGCCAACTGCTCATGCCGAGGACTCGTCCGGATCGAGCAACGGCCGTACTCGCCGGTACTCGACGGCTGCCAAGACGCTCGACCGGAACATCGGCGGTTCGACCGGCCGGCCATGCGCAGACAGCTGCCAGCTCGGCGGTATTGAGTCTGATCTGCGCACGCCGAGGTGGCCGATTGGCGTCACGTATCCGCTTGAGCGTAAAGCGCACGCCGGGTGCCTCAGCGGTGCGCAGCGCATCAGCAACGCCTCGTACGAGCTGCTTCGCACGGCTCTCAGAGGCTGCCCGCACGCCGATGCGGCCGACCGCTCGGAAGCCTGCTTCGCGCCGCTTGTTGCGCAGTGCCGTTCGGGCTTCGTTATCGATTGTTGGTGGGGGAGTGAACGGCGCTCGCAGCACGCTCTCGATCAACGAGGTCGTGGAGATCGGCGTGGTGGACGACACAGGCATCGCTGCCAGCGGCCGCAACAACCACCATTGCAAGGAGAGCATCTCATCGCCACCGATGCGGTTGAGTGACGTGAGGATCGATCGGCTGACAGCATCGAGGCGATCAAGGCTGATTGGTCGATGATTCGAGGAGAAGCGAAGTTCGACGGCGTGGCTGTACGTAGGTGCCGGCTCGTTGGCTGCTTCCATACCGAGTCCCGGTAGTGCAGCCCGCAGCTGCGAAGTGGTCCCAGCAGCACGGCTCTCTGAAACCGAGATGAAGTGTCTGACAGCGCCAGGGCGCTGACTGCGAGCCTCCAGGACGATCGGCTGGCCGCCCGTCGTTGCCAGCGTGCGGAGCGCCTCGTTGATCCGAGTCGCTTCAACGCTTGCTGGCCAGAGAAGGCGGAAGGTACGGAGGCCGTTCATGCCACGTCCTTTCCAGAAACCGACTCTTGTGCGTCGACCGGCTGCGCCGCCTCCGCCTCGGCGGCTGCCTCCGCCTCGACGATGGCGATGATCGCTCGGGCTAACTTCTGGTAGTCGGCCGGACTGCGACGGACGGAGCGCACCGAGATGCGCCGCCCCCGACCTGGTCGATCGGCTCGCCCCCTTGGTGTTCGTTGCTTGGTCATATGCGCCTCCCTTCTGTGTTAGCCCGTTCCATTTATGGAACAGCAGACTTGTAGTATCTCGTTCCATATATGGAACAGTCAACGACTTGTGCGATTTCACAACACCGACCGGAATAGCCCGACCGATGATGTAGCTGCATGAAACTCACCAGCCAGAACTGCGGGTCTGAAAGATCCGATAAGCAACGATCGCCACGAGCACCACGACGGCGATGCCGAAGAGAAGCGGAGCCACATCAACGACGAGATGAAGTGCCGTGTTGAGCGCCCAGGCGCAGAACAGCAGTACGACAGATGCGGTCACGAAGCGAGAGGTCCAACGAAGGCTTCCGTGGTCTCTGAACATTTCCTCTCCTTTCCATCGGTCTATAAAGAAGGCCGTGGTGAGTGCTCATATGGAGACACTCACCACGGCCAGGAACATTCGAAGTTGTGATCAGATGTCGATCAGTCCCATTCGATCATCTTCAGACGTAGATCCCGGAAGAACTCGTCGTCGAGCACCGCCATCTGCGCCTGGAGCACCGGATCATCAGCAGCGAGCAGCTGCGTCTCCTTGTGGTTACGCAGCACCCGATATTTGGAGTCAGTCAACGCCCGGCCCCGGCACTCCAGGTAGGCGTTCATGACGAACTCCTGCCTGGCCTGCCCAGCGACCAACTCGATCGCATCTCGCTGCATGTCCCGCATGTGCACGACATGCTTACCCTCGTGCTTGCGGTCCAGTCGGCCGGCATCTGTGAATCCCGAAGGCTGGCGGTAGCGCTCCGGGAGACTCTGCTCGGACATCACGGACGGCAGGTCCATCTTCCTCTTCTCGATGTCGCTCATGGTTGCCTTTCTGGTCGGGCTTGAGAGCCGATCCGTTTGTGGTCGATCTGATTTGTACGGCCGAACACGAACCGGCACAACGGCTCCGCAGGGTTCTGCACAACCTCATCAACATCTGTTGACGGGTAGGCTGACCTGCATGGCAGTGCCCGGACCGAAGCGGCGACGAGCAAACGCACGACGTCGCTTGCAGGAAGCGCTCGACGAGTCGTTGCCCCAGCTGCCGCAGATGCAGTGGGCCGATGACGTGGAACTCTTAGTCGGCTGGATGGCTGAACAAGGGACGCTCACACATGACGAGCGGAACGAGACCGTGCTGCTGCTCATGCTCCAGGCCATGACCCATCGGATGAAGGTGCTGGAGGAAGAACGAGAGGAGTGGCTCTTCCAAACGCACTACCTACTGGGCACTTCGTGGGAGCGCCTGGGACAGGCGCTCGGCGTGAGTGCTCAGGCTACGCACCACAAGTACGCAGCGAAATATGCTGAATGGGCATCACGTGTAGACATCCAGATGGAAATGGAAGAGATCAAGAAGGAGATTGACAAGGTATTCGCTGAGATACGCCAGGCGGTCCTTGACGAGCAAGACAAGCAAAGACGGAAGGCTGAGAGGGCAGTACGCAGGGCTGATGAGACTTGACGTAGTGGATTATTCGGCCGGAGACATCGGAGCGTCATCATCACCCGATGATTTCTTCTTGAAGAGACGACCGATGTTGGAATGGAGCATCCGGACGTAGTTCGTCTGCAGCAAGCCAGTGGCATCATATAATGCGCTGATTGAGTCATGCATCTCCGCCCAGATTAGATCCGCTCTCGGCTCGTTGAAGAAGATGCTCTGAGCCAAGTTCTGTCGTACATCGTAGTCCTCGTCTTTAGCCAGGATCGATGCCAGATCCAGATACGTCTCTTTGTCGAAGAGTTGATGATTTCCCACGAGAACTGCAGCTAGCAAACGTTGCTCACGATCTTCCGACAGCGAGGCTTCTCGGGCACGTTGCATCGCCGACTCTGGGTCTGTCTGGACCAGGCTTCTAAAGAGCACAACTTCCGCTTCTCTTGCGGTTGTGTTCGCATCAGACGTAAACGTGTCTCCGCTTAATCAAAACAATCATCTCACCAATCGGCACAATCGTCAAACTTCAGTCCGGCCTTTGAAATCCGACCAGAGCTCCGCCTTGGCACTCAACCTTTTTGAGTGCTAGTCGTGTGCTGTGATGGGAATATGAACGACGGATCGCCTCGTGGCATTTGGGGGACTCTTTATAGGCGTCGATCGCTACGCTGACTCCCGCAATCCCATGGCCGCTGGAGCTGGAAGAGATGCAGCTGCGCTGCATGCTCTCTTCACGGACGCTGGCCGG
>JAYTKG010000096.1:0-17982 GCA_043730435.1 Acidimicrobiia bacterium
GTCGTAACCTCACGCAGCTCGCTCGCGAAAAGAAGCTTGACCCGGTCATCGGTCGGGCCCGCGAACTTGAGCGCGTCATGCAGGTTCTCTCGCGCCGCACCAAGAACAACCCGGTGCTCATTGGTGAGCCGGGCGTTGGCAAGACCGCCATCGTCGAAGGTCTGGCCCAGCGCATCTGCACCAACGACGTGCCCGACACGTTGAAGAACAAGCAGCTGTACACACTCGACCTCGGTGCGCTCGTTGCAGGCTCGCGTTACCGCGGTGATTTCGAAGAGCGCTTGAAGAAGGTACTGAAAGAGATCAAGACCCGCGGCGACATCATTTTGTTCATCGACGAAATCCACACCCTTGTCGGCGCTGGTGCCGCTGAAGGTGCCATCGATGCCGCCTCCATCCTCAAGCCCATGCTGGCTCGTGGCGAGCTGCAAACCATTGGTGCCACCACCACCGATGAGTATCGCAAGCACCTCGAAAAGGATGCTGCGCTTGAGCGTCGCTTCCAGCCGGTCAAAGTCGAAGAGCCCTCTGTGGCCCACACCATCGAGATCTTGAAGGGCCTTCGCGACCGTTACGAAAGCCACCACCGGGTCACCATCACCGATCAGGCCTTGGTCGCTGCGGCCAACTTGGCCGACCGTTACATTGCCGATCGTCACCTGCCCGACAAGGCCATCGATCTCATCGACGAGGCTGGTTCCCGCCTGCGTATCAAGCGCATGCAGACCCCGCCCGACTTCAAAGAGCTCGAAAACCGGATTGCCGACGTCCAGCAGAAGAAGAAGGACGCCGTCGAGAATCAGCGCTTCGAAGAGGCCGGCAATCTTCGCGATCAAGAGAAGTCACTGCTCGAAGAGAAGGCCTCCAAAGAAGTCGAGATCAAGGCTTCCGGTGTCGACTTGTTCGACGAAGTTGATGAGGAAGCCATCGCGGAAGTGCTCTCGCTGTGGACCGGCATTCCCGTCTACAAGCTCACCGAGGAAGAGACCCAGAAGCTGCTCCGTATGGAGGAAGAGCTGCACAAGCGGGTCCTTGGCCAAGAAGACGCCGTGAAGGCCGTTTCGCAGGCTATCCGCCGTACTCGTGCGGGCCTGAAGGACCCGAAGCGTCCGTCGGGTTCGTTCATCTTCCTTGGCCCCACTGGTGTTGGTAAGACAGAGCTTTCCAAGACGCTCGCCGAGTTCTTGTTCGGTGACGATGATTCGCTCATTGCCCTCGACATGAGCGAGTACATGGAGAAGCACACCGTGAGCCGTCTGGTTGGTTCGCCTCCCGGATACGTCGGATACGAGGAGGGTGGCCAGCTCACCGAAGCGGTGCGCCGCAAGCCGTTCTCTGTCGTGCTGTTCGACGAGATCGAAAAGGCCCACCCCGACGTGTTCAACACGCTGTTGCAGATCCTCGAAGAGGGTCGTCTCACCGACAGCCAGGGCCGCTCGGTGGACTTCCGCAACACGGTGCTCATCATGACCTCCAACCTTGGTACCCAGGAGCTGCGCAAGGCCAACATCGGCTTCACCAAGATGGACGAAGCCGTGAGCTACGCCCGCATGAAGGACAAGGTGCATGAGGCACTCAAGACGCACTTCCGTCCCGAGTTCCTGAACCGTATCGATGACATCATCGTGTTCCACGAGTTGGCCAAGGAGGAGATCATCCAGATGGTTGATCTCATGACCCGCCGTCTCGAGGGCCAGCTGCAGGGTCAGGGTCTCGGCCTTGAGCTCACCACTGCAGCCAAGGCACACTTGGCCGACAAGGGGTACGACCCCACCATGGGCGCCCGCCCGTTGCGTCGTGCCATTCAGCGCCTAGTGGAAGATCCGTTGTCGGAACACATCCTCACGAAGTTTTTCCATTCGGGGCAGATCATCGTGGTTGATGTTGAGCCCGATCCGGAAAATCCGAGTGACCAGAAGATCACTTTCCGTGCTGTTGAGGCGTTACTTCCGCCGCCCAGCCCGGACCTGGCACAGGCTGGACCTACCGAGTAGTCCTAAAGAACTAGCAAATGTTACAGGCGCCCTTCGGGGCGCCTGCTTCGCTTTTGCCCACGTCTTATGGGGTTTCCCGATGTTGACGAAAAATAGTGTTTCATTTGTCAAGCTCATGTTACGGAACCGTTACGAAGTGTGTAGCATCATTGACATATGCGGAAATCAGGACGTTTGGCCCTATCGCTTCTTAGTGCTCTCTGTGGTTTCGGGGCTCTCGTCACCCTCACGAGTCGACCGGCGGCTGCTGCTGTGGACACCTCGGCGGCAGAACAGCGCTTCCTCGATCTGCTGAACGGCGCACGCGGCGCCCAGGGCCGCGGCGGTTTGCAGGCCGATGCCGGCTTGGCGCAGGTTGCGTTGAACTGGTCGGGTCGCATGAGTAATGCCAACAGCCTGTCGCACCGCCCGGACTTGGTCGCCGCCGTCACCGGTGTAGAGCCGGGTTGGCAGGGAGCGGGCGAGAACGTCGGCTTCTCCACCGACCCGAATGCCAGCACCCAGGCCATCGTTGACAGCCTCCACAACAAGTTCATGAACTCGCCGGAGCACTACGCCAACATCATGGGTGACTTCAACCGGGTTGGTGTTGGCGTCATACAGGCCAAGGGAAGCGTGTGGGTGACGGTGAACTTCTTGAAGGGTCCGGCCATCGCCGCAGCTCCGAGCGGGCCGCCGGCCCGCATGTGGGCTGCCTCGGGTTACCAGCCCCTCAATCCGGTCCGTCTCATCGACACCCGCCAGACCGGAGCGGTCGCTGCTGGCGGCACCGTTTCCATCAACCCGGCCGGCGCCGCACCTCAGGCCGCTGGTGCCGAGGCGGTTGCCGTCAATGTCACCGTGACCGGCGCCAAGGGCTCTGGATACCTCACCGTGTACCCGTGCGGCACCTCGCTGCCAAACGCGTCAAACCTGAACTATGAGGCCGGCGAGACCAGAGCCGTTCTGGTCACGGTGGCGCTCGGGGGCGGCGCGTTCTGCGTGTTCAGCCAGGCCAACGCCCACGTCATCGTTGACATCCAAGGCGCCTACCGTCCTGGTTCAGGCTCTCGATACCAGGCGCAAAGCCCGTCCCGCTTGCTCGACACCCGCAGCGGTGGGCCGGTGACATCAGCCCGAATCAGCCTCCCCGGCGGCAGCGCGGCCGCGGCCCTGAACGTCACGGCCCTGTCGACTGGCGGCGGATTCGTCACCGTCTACCCGTGTGATGTCGGGCTGCCGAACACGTCGAACGTGAACACCGGCGGCGGAACTCCGGTGGCCAACCTGGTGCTCGCCCGGGTTGCCGGTAACGGACAGATCTGCCTCTTCTCGTCGTCCCCGATGCATCTGATAGTCGACCTCCAAGGCGTGTACGGAGGCGGCGGCGCGTTGACCGCAGCAGCAGAACCACGCCGCGCTCTTGATACCCGCAACGGCACGGGCGGACGGTCGATGAAGAGCAGCTCTGACCCCAACGATCCCATCGTGCTCGATCTGCGTGGAAGCGGAAGGGTTCCGGGCAACGCCCAGGGCGCGCTGCTGACGGCCACGGTGACCGGAACGACCGGGGGCGGATGGCTCACGGTCTACCCGTGTGACGCCGGCTTGCCGCAGGCCTCCAACCTGAACTTCGACGGTGGCCAAACCGTGGCGAATTCTGTGTTGGCCAAACTCGACGGCAGTGGCCGCGTGTGTGTGGCTACCTCAGCCCGCGCCGACGTCATCATCGACGTCGCCGGAGCGCTCGTTTCCTGAGGAAGACTGGCGAGGCCGGGCGGCCATGCCAGAATCGAGCCGTGCGCAGCTTGACCCGCAGTTGGATGATGATGTTTGCCTGTGCACTGGTATGCGCTGGTTGTCGCCTCGACGCCAACGTCACGGTCAGGGTCGTCCGTGACGGATCAGGCGTGGTCACGGTGCATGTCATCGCCGACAAGGACCTGATTGGTCGAGCCGGGAACGCACTAGTCGATCTGCGGCTTGATGACGCCACCAAGGCCGGTTGGCTGCTGGAAGGCCCCGCCGACACGGCCGAAGGCGGCCGACAAGTCGCGCTGTCCAAACCGTTCCGCACCCAGGCCGAAGCTGATCGCATCCTGGCCGAGTTGTCCGGTCCGGCTGGGCCGCTGCACCAACTCCACCTCGACCAGAAGCGTGCCTTTGCCAAAATCACTACCAAGCTCACTGGCGAGGTTGGCCTTGACGGTGGCGCCGCCGGGCTCGGCGACAGCGAACTCGTACAACTCCTCGGCGGACGCCAGGTGTTGGAAGGCACCGTCGACGCCAACCTGACCGACCAGCTTGTGGTCACCGTCAAGCTGAATGGCCCGGGGAAACCGGTTGGGGCAGCTGAGGCCACCGGACCAATGGATGGTGCCACCCACACCCCTATCGCGCTGCAGTCCGTCGAGCGTGACGATCCGGCCAGCAGCGCCCGCACCAAGGCCTACATCGCAGTCACACTCGCCATCGCCACGGCTGCCCTGGTGTTCTACCTCATGAAGCGACGCCGCCTCGCCGCTAAACGCCGCCAACTCGTCTGGCGACGGTGAATGTCCCGACCCGCACGATCGACAACATTCGGCAGCCGTCGAACCATCGCGCACCCCTTGCGTAGGGTCTGAGGCATGGCCAAGGTTCGTACCGTCTATCGCTGCACCGAGTGCGGGGCGGCCACCCCGCAATGGAACGGCAAGTGCGCGTCCTGCCTGTCGTGGAACACCTTGGTGGAGGAAATAGAAGAGAGCCGAGCACTGGCCAGTTCGGTCGTAACGCTCGGTGCCGCCGATCGACCGGTCGCCATCACGACCGTCTCCACGCTAGAAAGCCAGCCACGCGCCACCGGTGTGTCTGAGCTTGATCGGGTGCTGGGCGGCGGGCTGGTTCCCGGGTCGGTCACCTTGGTGGGCGGCGAACCGGGCGTGGGTAAGTCCACGCTGCTGCTGCAGGTATTGGCCAACCAGGCCAACACGTTCGGCCCCGTGCTGTACGTGTCGGGCGAGGAAAGCAAACAACAGGTACGTACCCGAGCCGAACGACTCGATGCCCTTTCACCCGCCCTGTTTCTCCAGAGTGAAGCCCGCCTGCCCTACATCCTTTCGGCCATCCAAGAGGTGCGGCCGTCGCTGCTGGTCGTCGATTCCATTCAGACCGTTGAGGACCCCGACATCGGCTCTGCGCCCGGCTCGGTGGTGCAGGTGCGAGAGTGCGCACACCGGCTCGTGCGCGAAACCAAATCGGGCACCATGGCCACCGTGCTGGTCGGCCACGTCACGAAGGAAGGCGGGCTCGCCGGCCCTCGCGTGCTTGAGCATGTGGTTGACACCGTGTTGTCCTTCGAGGGTGATCGCCACCATGCGCTGCGCATGTTGCGAGCCACCAAACATCGCTTCGGTTCCACCAACGAACTCGGCCTGTTCGAAATGCGCGAGGAGGGGCTCATCAGCGTGCCCGACCCGAGCGGGCTGTTCCTGGCCGATCGACGCGTCGGCGTGGTCGGAAGCACCGTCGTTCCCATCCTCGAAGGTCAGCGACCGCTGCTGGTCGAGGTGCAGGCTCTGGTCGCCAAGTCCACCATGACTCTGCCCAGGCGTTCGGTGCAGGGGCTCGACAACGCCCGCCTCGCCATGCTGCTCGCCGTACTTGAAAAACGCGCAGGCATCGACCTGTCCGGCTACGACGTCTACGTGTCGGCCGTGGGCGGCGTTCGCCTAGCCGAGCCGGGTAGCGATCTCGGCATCTGTATGGCGCTGGCATCGGCCGCGTTCGACGTACCCGTGGGCGAGCACATCACCGCGTGCGGTGAAGTTGGTTTGGGCGGCGAACTCCGCCAGGTTTCCCAAACTCCCCGACGCCTGGCTGAGGCGTCTCGCTTGGGTTTTCGCCAGGCCATCGTTCCCAGTTCGGCGCCAAAAGAGGCCGCCAACATCCAGGTCCTTCGGGCCGACACGCTGGCCGATGCGCTGCGTTTGGCCGGGCTCGTCAAACGCAGCGACGCACCTCGTCCAGTTCCGAACGCCAATTGGAGCAAGCGCTTCTAGAATGGCTGCATGGCCAACCCTGCACTGCGAGCACTCCACCATGCGCTCGCCCAGGTGGCCCCCGGCACACCACTGCGGGAAGGGCTCGACCGCATCGTGAAGGCCCGCATGGGCGCGCTCGTGGTCGTGGGCGGCGGACCAAACGTGCTCGACATCTGCTCCGGCGGGTTTCTGCTCGACGCTGCCTTCAGCCCGCAACGGCTGTCCGAGCTGGCCAAGATGGACGGTGCCATCATCCTGGCCAGTGACGCCAGCCGCATCGCCCGCGCCAACGTTCACCTGCTGCCCGACCCCGCCGTCTCTACCGTTGAAACGGGCACGCGCCATCGCACCGCCGAGCGCACCGCCAAGTCTTTGAACGTCCCGGTGATCTCGGTGTCAGAAGACATGAGCGTCATCGCCGTGTACGTGGCCGGCCGAAAGCACGTGCTGGAAGACTCACCCCGACTGCTCAATCGTGCCAACCAAGCCCTGCAGACGCTCGAGCGCTATAAGGCCCGCCTCGACGATGCCGCCGCCTCGTTGTCGGCCCTTGAGGTTGAGAACCTGGTGCGTGTGCGTGACGTGGCAAATCTGTTGCAGCGCAGTGAAATGGTGCGTCGTATCGCGGATGAGATTGATACCTACACTGTCGAACTCGGCAAGGACGCCCGTCTCATCCGCATCCAGCTTGATGAACTCATGAGCGACGTGGAGGATGATCGCCACGCGGTGATCGACGACTATCTCTGTAGCGGTTCCGACGACAACGCCCACGACGCTCTACGGCGCATGGCCGACATTGATACCGACGACCTGATGGACCTGCGCAAGGTTGCCGTGGTGCTGGCCCTTCCCCAGGAAGAGGCCGTGCTCGACGCTCGCATTACGGCTCGCGGCTACCGCATGCTGCACCGTCTACCCGACCTTGACCCCGCGCTGGCTCGCCAACTCGTGCAACGCTTTGGTGACCTTCCCAGCATGCAGAACGCATCCACCAGCGACCTCGAAGAAGTACAGGGCGTTGACGCCGCTCTTGCCGCCACCATCAAAGACGACCTCAACCATCTCACCGAAGCGTCCATCCTCAGCCGCTACTCCTGAGCGCCACACCGATTGCGAATCGGAACACTCCGCATTTAGAGCAGCAGCTCACCCGGCGGGAACGTCAGTGGTGGGGAGGTAGTAGAGACCTCGACCGGCGCGGTTGGGGCGTGAGGGTCGGACCAGTTCTTCGGTGGTGAGTTCAGTCAGGAGACGGCCGGCCTGGACAACCGTGATACCTAACAGCTCCACGATCTCGGTCGACGAAACCCGACCTCGACCGCGGGCGTAATCAACAATCGCTCGCTTACGGTTCTCAGCGGTTTGTCGTTGCCCTTGCGTCGTCGCGAAATGTTGGGTGGCTGACGGCCCGAACCGATAGCTGGGCTCATCGGCACTGGCGCCGTTGACCGGGACGATCACGGGTGTCGTGTTGAACCTCGACGCAGCGAGTTGGTTGAGGACCGCACGGGTTTCACCTAACGGGCGTTGCAACGTCGGCGCCAACGATACGGCGTCCACCCAACCGCGTGCCCGTAACTGTACGACCGCTAAAAGCACATCGACGTCCCCGGCCATTTCGACTGGCTGTAGGTCACGAGTGAACGCCAGCAGAGTTTCGTCAGGGTCGCCACCCAGCAGACCGAACCGGACATACGGGCCAGCGATTTCGGTGATCTCGGGTGCCGGGTGTCCGAGAGCGATCATGTCGTGCACCATCCGGTCAACCCCAATCCCTTCGCGTTCGGCCAACTGCAGCCCGGCAACCGCCTCCGCGAGACTCCGATATCGGGCTGCCGCTGGGTGAGTGATGATGTTGGACGGGGCGACTCCACCAATGAACCCGCCCGGCGAGGTGACCGTCATCCGGTCACCGACATGCTCAACGACAGTCGGGTTCGCCGAAAGCCAATCGCGATGCACGATGCCGTTCACGATCGCTTCACGGATGGTGCGTTCCGGCAGTGCACGGATCTGCAAATGCGCGAACCCTGACTCGACATGCACCGATCGGTTCGCTGCCCGTGCGGCCTGTTCCACTTCCCACACCTGTTCCAACAACGAGCGCTCGCTTCGGATCCGCTGGGTGCTGTCGCCACCAGAGACGGTGCGGTGGACGTAGTCAATCCCGACACACGGTGTACCAACAAACAACAAGGACCCGGCATTCGTCAACCGGCCTTTGGCGTCGACCACATGCAACCGGGCCAACAGATCACGGTCATGTACCCGCACGTTCTCGCCCAGATAGCGACGTGCCAGCTCGAGCGCCAACGGGCTCACATCGTTGGCCGTGTGGCCTGATGGTTGAGCGGACCAATCGACACCGGAGCGGGCCGCTTTGCCGCTATGCCATGTCGTGGGGTCGACCTCGACACAATGATCAGCAACCCGCCAACGCATCTTCCCACCAACCCGGACGGGTTCGATCGCTTCATGGGTGGTCAACACCAGCAGTCGGGCATCGTCGAGCATCACGACACGAACGCCGATCGTGATCCGATGCTCCGTCAATTCCCACACACGATGCCGTAACCATTCCGGATCTAAAACGGTCCCAACCCGCTCGCCGCTGTCACTTACGCCCACGATCAGCGCTCCCCCACCCGGCGTGTTTGCCATACACGCGATCTCGCCCGCCAGGAAGCGAGCAGCCTGCTCGTTCTCGGGGCGGCCCGGCTGAATTGCGCCTTTCGGGCCGCGTCGACCCGGTTCTTCTTTCACATCAACGCGCTCTACCTCGATCGCGTTCGGCGCGAGTCCGGCCGAAAGTTGCTCCAATACGAGCGTAACCTGCATTTCGAGTGGGTCTGGCCCAAGAAAAGTAAACATCATCCGCTAACTCCCGCCGAGATGTATAGTTTCATTTGCAAAACTATACATGTTTGGTTGGCTGGTGGCCGCCACGTACAGTTTTCTCTACACCGACGTCGAGAGTTGGCGGACCGTAGAAGTCGAAACGTGCACAATGACGGCTGACCGTTCGTTCACCAACACGCCCCGCCCGGCTGGAAAGGCCACACCGGGCCGGAGTGTCGCTCGCACGCCGGTGACGGCGGTGACGTCGCTTGGTCCGGTTGGTTGGAGCAAGAGTTGGCGGCGGACGCGGCGTAGCTCGCCGATCCAACCCGGCTGATAGCCCCCGGCGACCGCACGACTGTCGACTGTGGTGATGAGACGCACCCGGTCATCCCGCACGATCTTGTCGAGCAGTATCGCCAACTCAGGGTCGTCGAGTCGGTCGGCATCGTCGAGCACCAGCACCATCGCCGGTTCACGGGTCAGCGGACCGGACAGAGCGGCCTGCAGATCAACAAGAAGCCACTGGCGTTGCTCCGCGCTGCACACCACAGTGACGCCGGGAATGTTGTCGGCCTCAGTGGACAGCATCGCCACGTTGCCTACGCCTGACGCGGCCAGACCACGGGCGACGGTCACGGCTGCAGTCGTGCGACCGGAACCGGGTGGGCCGGAGATGACGAGATCACTCGACGAGAGGTCGAGGTCAACCACCGACCCCGTGAGGTCCTGCAGCCCCACCGCAACATGCCACGTTGCTGAGCGATCGCCAAGGTCGCAAACGGTCGGCAGCGAGGCTGGAGCGAACGCCGTCGACGGATACGTGTGGCGAAGCTGATCGACACATGCGTCGATTGCAGCCGTCTGGACGGTGGGATCTTCGCCTCCGGCCACTGCTACCTGCATGAGGTCGGCACGACCGAAGACGGCCCGACCGGGTAGCGAGAGATCGACCTGCTTGGCCACGGTGCTGAGCACGCCACAATCCACTAGGGACTCGGCATCGGCCATACGCAACACGACGCGAGCCGCCATCGCAGACGCCAGCGCGCTCGGGATTGCCATGCGGCGATCCACCGTCATGATCGCATGCAGGCCAACGGCTCGACCATCGGTCACAATGCGCTGCAGCACCTGTACCCATCCGAACAGTTCAGGCGAATCACACATGGCCTGGAAGCTCCCGTAGCCATCGATGAGGAACAGAATGCGGGGCGGAGCCTCGCTCGGACGCACCTTGCGCAACGTCGTAAGCGAATCGACCTCAGCGTCGGCCAAGAGCATTCGTCGTCGCTCGATTTCGGTCTGCAGATAGCTCAGCAACCGGGTGACTGCTTCAAGATCGTCGGCCGAAGCAATCAGCCCGGTGTGGGGGAGAGCCTTCAGTGGCGAAAGACCACGGCCGGCTGCGTCGAGGCCGAACACCACCACATCGTCAGGCGAACCCTGGCTCACGATGTCGAGAGCAGCCGACCGAAGCAACGTCGTCTTGCCCGACCCTCCCATACCGATCGCGATCAGGCCGCCGGTCTCTTCCAGGTCAACCGTGGCCGCTTCCTGGGTCTGGTGTTCGGGTCGGTCAACCAGCCCGAGGGTAACGACGCGACCTGGATCTCCAGTCGTTCGCGTCGGCTCTTCCACCATCACACTGTCCGGCAGCGGGTCGATCCACGGTCGCCTCGGAAGCGGTCGGCCCGAGTCGACATGGGCTTTGGTTGCAGCTGCAACAACCGCGTGAAGTTGCGTGGGTGCGTTCGCCGTGTCCTTTGGTCCAGCGACAGGCGCCGTGATCGAACCGTCAAAGGAGCGAACTTCGACAGCGCGCCGCTGCTTGGTTGCCGGTCGCATTGGAGCGCCACCCCACGCGGTTTGAAACGCGGTCAGCTCGCGGCGACCGGTTCGGGCCATGGCCCGCCCAACGAGTGGCACGGGGATGTCGGCGGCATCCGGTGAACCAAGGACGCTCACCGAGTCGGCCGGGTCGAGCATGCGCAACCCGAGACGCAGGTTGGTGTTCGCCAGGATGTTTTCGTTGACTGCCCCCGCTGGCCGCTGGGTGGCCAGCACCAGGTGGATGCCGAGGCTGCGGCCCCGCTGGGCAATGTCGACAACACCCGCCACGAAGTCGGGTAACTCCTTGGCCAACGTGGCGAACTCGTCAACGATGATGACGAGTCGAGGCGGTGCTTCCGACGGACACACTCGTGTGAACTCGGCCAGGTCTTTGGCCCGCCCTTCCATGAGTGTCATGCGTCGGTTCAGTTCGGCCTGCAGGCTGATGAGCGCGCGACGTGCCATGCCAACGCCCAGGTTGGTGACTGAGCCGACGGTGTGGGGCAGTCCGGCGAAGTCGGCGCTGCTGGCTCCGCCCTTGTAGTCGACGAAAAGGAACGTCACTCGGTCGGGCGAGTAGTTCGCGGCGAGCGAGCAGACCATGGTCTGCAACAACTCGCTCTTGCCCGCGCCTGACGTTCCGGCTATCAGCGTGTGGGGACCCTGCCGCACCAAATCGATCGTGAACGGACCGTTGGCACCCTGACCGATCGGTGCACACAATCCGTCCGGGTCAGACGCGGCCCAGAAGGCAGCTACCACCTCTACGCTCATGGTGTCGGTGCCAAGCGCTTCCATCAGCGACACCGCTCGCGGTAGAGCCGCGGTAGCGGAGGCTGCGCTGGCGTCACGGACCGGAGCCAGCGCCAGGGCGGCCCGTCGGGCACCTTGCGGATTCGCCAACTCGACATCAACGGCGATGGCCGGTCGGGCCGGGTCGGTGAACCAGACCCGGCTGCGCCCGGCTGCAACCACGTCGACGACGGCCGTGCACTGGCGCGGCACCCGATGGTCATGGTCACCAATCCACAGCACCGATGCGTCGGCGCCAACGAGTTGATCCAGCACCTGGGACACCAACGCGGCATCAAGGTCAAGGCGCTCATCGAGCACGATCAACAACCATGGCCCCTTGGTGGAACCGATCGGAGCGTGTCGCCGCCGAACCAACACCTCAATCAGTCGAGCCAGCAGTCCTTCGGCGGCCTCGCGACCGTCAACGACATGCGCTCCGGCGACGGGCGACGACGCTGCTCGGGTGTGCGGTGCCCATTTCAACCAATCGAGTGCGTCGGCACGCGAAGGTGCAAGTGCCGCCGCGATCACCACATCATCAGGACTCTGCAGACACACGGCTTGCAGCAGGAAGGAGGCGGCCAGTCGCTCGACCGGGTCGCGGCCACCCCAAAGTGCCACTGCGCCCAGACCGGTGAAAGACAGCGTTACCGGTACGTCATGCACTATGTCGAAACCATCGAGCGCGGCGATGGCCTCATCGTGAAGCGTGACATCGCCGCGCTCGTCGACGAGCACTTTCACGAGCGACGGAAGCGAGCCAAGACCAACTCGGACCGTCAGCAAATCAGTAGCGGTACGGTCGCGTTCCCACAAAAATCGAGTGCGGTAGTGGGCCCGACGGTGGAGCTCGGAAAGATCGGGCGCAGTCTGACGACGTTCCCGTTCCTCGGCCTCCACCGCGTCACGCATGGTGGCCACATACGCGGCGGTTGCGGTGCGAAAGTCTGCCGATTGCTTGGTAAATGATCGGCGACCGTGCCGCCGATCATCGAACCAGTTGTAGACCATCACGATTGGTGCCAGTCCGGTGAGAAGCAAGAATTCGGGGCGGTGACTAATGGCCGCCATCGCCACACCGGAGCCCAAGGGCAGAAGCATCGTCGCAATCGTGAATCGCCGCTGCGTACTCTGCTTCGGCACCGGTCCGAGTTCGCCCAGGTCGCGAGCGGAGATGACAATAGGTCGATAGGGCGTGCGGTGGAAGGGAACCTGACCGAGAAGATCACGGTCTGGCGCTAACGCAGCCGCGATCGGCCGAACCGCCAATGTCGTGCCGCCGATCCGCACAACATCGGCTGACGACAGCGACGTGGCTTCTGCGATCGGTACCCCGTTCACCTCGATTCGCCCCGGCCCGCCGGTCGGAGCAAGTGCCACTTGAGCGTCGGCCTGAATCCGCACAACGGCGTGCTCGGCGGCCAGTGCCGGGTCAACGATGGTGATGCCGTTCGTCGGATTGGAGCCGAGCGTGAACAGGCCAGCTCCCAACAACACGAACCGGCCGGCCTCGGGACCGCCCATGAGGTCGAGGCTGACCAACGCGTCGCCAACCTTGTGGCCAGCGCCGCTGCGGCGAGCTTCAGCGGTAACCAGCCTGATGTCATCTCCGGTCAGCAGATCGGCTTGGTGCACCGTCATGCCGGGTTCGAGAAAAGTGCCGGTGCGACGCAACCGCATCGACACCGAATCGCTCAAGCCGGCGTAGGCGGCAAGCGCGTCGGTGAGATCCTTGACGTGATGGTCGGGCGCGAGTTCAACTCGGACGTCGGACTGCTGCGGACCGTTGTCGGTCCACGACATCGAGAGGAGCAGTTCCACCGGTCAGTTGACCCCGGCGGCGACGGCCAGCAGTTGCGATCGCATCCGGCTGACGCGAGGTGACGGATCACTCTCGCCACCGCACTCGTTGACGATGACTCGTTCGTAAGCGGCGTACTCGCTACGCACACCAGCGGTGTTCCCGAGCCGGTGGTGAGCCTGCATGCGTAGGCAGACCAGTTCGTCATGGCCGGGCAGAATGCGAAGGCCAGTAGCGGTTGCGGCAAACACGCCGTCGATGTCGCCGGCGTCGAGACAGCGCTGCGCGAGTTCGGCCGTGGTTGACGTCGCCAGGTGCGTAAGGCCCGACGGCAGGGCATCAACGTCTGGCCACATGTAGTCGGTGCCGGCATAGGGCTGATCGCGCAGCATCTCGACGGCCGGCCGGAGCACGTCGATGGCGGCAGATCCCTCGCAGCGGCGAGCCCACGCCAGGCGAGCCTCAACCAACTCGACGTCGGTGAGCACCGAGTCGTGCAACGGAATGCGGTCACCCATATTGCGAGCAATCCAGTCGTGACCATCGGTGGGTGCGAGGCTGCGGGCCAGACTGCGACGAGCATCGGACACGACGTTGGCGAAGGTGGCGTCCTGAACGTTGACCTGCCAGAGTGCGGTACGAGCGGCAACGCGGGCCGGATTCGTTCGATGCTGGGCCAGCCAGATAACGAGTTCAAGGGCTTTGGCGCGTTCGAACTCCACTTCGTCATGGTTGCGAGACACCACATCGACCGGACCCAGAACTCGCACCAGGAAGTTCCAGTCGCGCTCGTCATACGGGTCAAGCTCTGCCTCAACGACGGGTGCTGGAAGCACCTCGGGTGGGGCGCTGGCGTCGTCGAGCAGCGTGGCCACCTCGGCGAGGGTGACCGTAGTCAACGCCACGGGGGTGACGACGATATTGAACGGCGTCAGCAGCCAACCCGCGGCCGTGGCCGTGAGCGTCGCGGCGACACCCTCCATCGGCGCGACGGTAATCACAACCAACCCCGCCGCAGATGCGGCGGCGGCGAGAGCATCGTTGCCGTCGGTTGAAACAACGACGGCAACCTCCCAAGCTTCTTCAGGCTGTGTGGCGCGCAACACGAATCCGGCCGTATTGGGTTCGGCCTGGCGACGTCCGTTGGTGAAGGCAAGCGCCTGCTGCACCGCGGAGCACAGGTCGGTGGTCACGTCAAGGTTCGTTGCATCAGCAAATGATTCAAGCGCGAGTCCGTGCACAAAGATCTGGCTGCGATCACCCAGTGATGAGACGGCGAGCGAGGCCGTGAGTGCCCTCAAGATGTCATGGGTCTGGCTGCGGTCACCGGCCACGCAGAGGCCGCCGAGGGCTTCCAGATTGAGGTAGAGGTCGGCGTGGCCATCGGTCCGGGCGGTGGTGCCAATCATGGTGAGCGTCGGGCACGGTGACGGCATCGTCGCGCCAACCGAGGCCAGATCGGCCGTGGGCACGGCGGCAGGAAGGCGAAGGATCGTGTCGCTCTCGGTCGAGGTGAACGGAGCCGCCATGGCCACAAACGAACGGTCGAGCATCAGCTCAATGTCGCCCGAGGCAAGCACCAGCAGGGCCAGCGGCTGCGGAAGTTCAGGACGCCATTCAATGTCAGCGGCGCTATCGAACACCACGGATGCATTCGCCTTCCCGGCTGCGCCCACGGTGGCCGCGAGTGCTCGAAGAGCCATGTCTATTCGAGTGACGATCGCGGCATCGGCGCCCACGCGCACGGCTTCGGCTGCGGCGACAGAGTCGGGGTGCGGTGCAGGCAGCCGATGGTTGACGCCCATCGAACGGAGGCGACGGCGACGACGAGTGGCAAGCATGAGGGAGATACCCGTGGTGAGCAACGTCGCGCCGGCCAGCCCGGTGGCGGTGCGGGCAATGGTCCAATCCGCAGTGTCCCCGGAGGACGGCGCGACGGCGCTGGCGGTTGGGATCGAAGGGGCGGGCATGGGTGCGGGGGCCGCCATCGTCGATGTCTGAGTTGTGGGTATTCCGGCCGCCGCTCCGGAGCCGATGCCCGAACCGATTCCCGGGTCGACGGTGGGCAGTTCGACCTCAACGGTCGGCACCGTCGGGGCGACGACGATCGGGGCGGTCGCCGAGGCGATCGGGGCGGCCACGGTCGGGCCCGGTACGGCGGGGAGGTTCAGTTCCCAGCCGGGCATGATCATGTCGGGCTGCTCGAAGGTGATGTCGCCAAACTGGCGACCCTGGTTGGCCTCGAAGATTTCTGGCCACCGGGCCTCATCGCCAAGGTGGGTGGCGGCCAGCCCCGACAGGTCATCACCGGGGGCAACCGTGATGGTCGTCGGGCTGGCCGCAGAACTTGTCGGTGTCGGGGTCACCGTGATTGGTGCGGCTGGCAACTGAAGCACCCAACCGGGCCGAATGATTTCGGGTCGGGTGAAGGTGGTGCCGTCCACCATGGTGTGGTCACGATTGAGATCCCAGATCTCCCGCCAACGCATGGCGTCACCGAGGTGTACTTCGGCCAACTGATGCAAGCTGTCGCGTGGCTGAACCACGACCGAACCTTCGGTCACGGCAACAGGCGGCGTCGGTGTTGATTCGAGACGCGATGCCGTGGCCGCGGGCGCGGTTTGCACCAGTACGACCGGCTCCGAGCGGACAGGCAGCGGAGCGGCCGAAGCCATAGTGGTCGCCGACGAGGACATACTGACGAGCAGCGTGATGCCAGCCACCAGGCGACCGGCAAACTGCTGGAACGGCGCGACGCTCCGACGAGGGCGAGGTGTGCGACCGGACTTCAGCGCGGCCAGTTCCGAAAGCAACGACCAAGCCAGCGCCAGCCACGCCATCCAGCACACGACCAGGAGAGCCTTCACCACATGGATGACCTGAAGCTCTTTGGTGAGTCCTTTGGTCACTCCACCAACCGTGGGTACGGTGCGCGGCAGCGGCCAACCGCCGAAACGGGCGAGCAGGAACGGGACGACGAACAGCAACGCAAGGGTGGTTGCGAGCGCGGTCAGACCACGAATCAGGTCACGGGGTGAGCGTTGCATCGTGGTCTACTCCTACGAGGAATTCAGGGACGGAAATGCTCGGCTGGAGCCGAGGCAACGGCATGGATGGGAAGCGACACGCCGGGAATGATCGACGGCATCGATCCAGTGATTGTGACCTGCACGCGATCGCCGTCAGAACCGACCGATGTGGTCAGGTTGAGTTGGCCGAGCCCGTGGTTGGCGAGCTGGTCAGTGAGGAACTCGGTGTCTGCTCCGCCACGAACGGCGGCCTGTGCCGCCGTGTCCTGGGCTGCCGAGATGACCGCCGAGCGTCGGGCGCCCCACAACGAAAGTTGGAAGACGACCGTGATGGCCAGGATCACCAGCGGGAACAAAACGGCGAACTCAAGTGTCGCGAATCCGCCTTCCCGATCCTCAGGTTGATCGGCCGGCCGGTTTGTCATCCGCCGATTTTGCTAATGACGTCTGAGACCTTCGTGCTGATGAGACCACCGGCAACGACAGCGATACCAACCGCTAGCGCGGTAAGTACGACCTTTTCGACGGTTGTGAAGCCGTCGTCGTTCACGTCGATGTCATGACGCTCGGCGACGTCACGAAGTCGGGTGCTGACAATGGCCTGGATGATGAGCAGCTGGGTTTTCATAGTTGTTTCTCCTTGAATTGGAAAGTGTGCGGGGGGAGGTTGGAATCGGAAGGTCAGGACTTGAGCACGCTCATGAGCGCCGGGTAGCCGAGGAACAGCACGAACGACATCACCAAAACCAGCAGGGGGAACACCATGCGGGTTGATGCCTGCTCGGCGACGGCTTCTTCAGCGGACAGCGAGCGGTCTCGTAGGGTGCCGGCCTTGGCCACCAGGCTTTGACGAACGGATGCTCCCTCGGTGCCTGAGAGCTGAGCCGAGCTGGCGAGCTCAATCAGTTCGTCAACGCCGTAGCGTTCGCCGAGATCACGCAAAGCTGTCCAGGGCGTGACGGCGGTGAGCCGGGCCTGCGAAAGGACACGACGGACTTCGAGGAACGGCCACGTGTCGCCCGCATTGGCCGCGTGTTCAAGGGCACCGGTGACGCCTTCGTTGGCGGCGAGCAACATGACGACAAGGTCGATGTAGGCGCCGAGGCTTTGGCGAAATTCCTTCCGTCGACTGTTGGCGATTTCGCGCACCGACGTGTCGGGGATGAAGAACCCGGCGAAGGCAGCAACCAGGGACAGCCAGGTGGGGACGATCAGCGATACGTGCGTTCCACCGAGGGCAAGTAGCCCCGCCATGACCGGCACGAACACTGCGCCCAGCACCGCCCACAAAACCTTCTGGCCCAGATGCACCTCGAGGCTGCGACCGGTGACGGCAAGGTCCTTGGCGACACGGTCGAGGCGAATCTTTTCGATGTCGACGTGAGGGAGAAGCAAATGGCCGACGCGACCGGCGAAGGAATCATCGACTTGGTCCACAACGTGACGGGAACGACCCGGACGTTGGAGGCGGGCAGCGGCGGTGGCGAGCGGCGTGTGAGCCGGAACGAGTCGTGACAGGCCGAGCCACAACCCGCTGCCCACCATGAGACCGGAGAAGAGAACCCAGAACATCAGCGACCCTCAGCGAACGTGAGCACGCGGGGAACCGGTTCGAACCGACCGAGCTTGCTCAGCCACGAAATAGCCAGACCGGCCATGCCCAACACCACGGCCAGAACGACTTG
>JAYTKG010000097.1:0-7150 GCA_043730435.1 Acidimicrobiia bacterium
CCCTTCATCGTTCACCTACACCATTGAGGACTCTGGCGGACTGCGGGCCACGGCCACCGTGATTCTGCTCGTCGACGCCATCGCCGAGAATCGCGCGCCGGAAGCGGTCGATGATCGGGCCACATCTGCCTCAGCGCCCATAAACATCGACGTGACCGGCAACGACGCCGACCCCAACGGTGACCCGTTGACCATCATCGATTACACCCAGCCGGCCACCGGTCGAGCCACGCGGACCTCGTCAAGCATCATCCGATTCGAGCCGCTCGCCGGAGTGTCGGGAACGCAGACCTTTACCTACACAATCTCTGATCCGGGCGGACTCAAATCCACCGCCCGCGTCACCGTCGAAGTGATCGCGCCCACCCGATCCGGTCCTGTAGCCCGTGACGATTTCGCCACAGTGTTCCCGGGCGAAACTGTCGTTGTTCGGCCCACCGCCAACGACAGCCATCCCGACGGTATTGGGTTCTCTTTGAGCGGAACCCCGGTCGGTCGTGGCGCCGGCATCAAGGTGAACGGTGACGGAACTCTGTCGTTCACCCCGCCCGACGCCAGCCTCACCACGTACACCTTTACGTACACCATTCAGGACACAGCCGGGAAGACGGCCAGCGCCCAGATCGCTATCACCGTTGTGGCAAAGCCGGTCGTGAATCGGGCACCAAACGCAAAAGACGACCGTGCCGACGCCGCCTTCGGCGACGCGGTCACTGTCCCCGTGCTCGCCAACGACAGCGACTCAGACAACGATCAACTCAGCCTTGTTGAGACATCATCGGCGGTCGGTGGTTCTGCAGCCGTCAGCGGCTCCAACGTGATCTTTACACCCAGCTCCGGGTTCAGCGGTCTGGCCTCGTTCTCCTACACCATTGCCGACCCAGCCGGATTGACGGCGACCGGCAAGGTCGTCGTCCAGGTCGCCGACCGACCCAAGCTTGCACCCATAGCCACCAACGACGCCATCATCTCGGTTGGTGGTGCCCGTGTCTCGCTCGACCCGCTCACCAACGACAGCGATCCCGATGGCGTTGCCAGAGCACTCATCGTCAAGAGCGCGGCCGCTGAATCGGAATCGGTCATGGTGGCGGTTGCTCCTCACCTGGTCACCATCCAGCCACCGTCCACCCCGGGCAACTACCGGGTGTCCTATGTGGTGGCCGACCCCGACGGCCTGACCGCGACCGGGTCCATCACCGTCACCGTCCAGTCACCACCAAACGAGCCTCCGGTAGCGATGGCCGACGCGGTCGAGATTAGCTTCGGCGCAGCGGTGAGCATTCCGGTGCTGAGCAATGACAGCGACCCCGACGGTGGCCAACTCACCATTCAAGAGTTTTCCCAGGGTGCACCCAGCGGTACCGTTACCAAGGCGGCAGCCAACAACCTTCGATATACCCCCGCTCCCGGGTTCTCCGGTGCCGCTCGTTTCACCTACACCATCAGTGATCCGCAAGGTGCCACCAGCACCGCCACGGTGGAGGTAACCGTCAACGGTTGTTCTGCCGCTGCCCCGTCGCTGTCCGATGACGCGGTCGGTACCAAACTCAACACTGCAGTATCGATCGACCTTTTCGCGAACGATGCGTCGCACAGTGGCACGTTCGCCGTGCTGCCAGGGTTTGGTGGATCCGTCACCCAGACCGGCCCGGGCCAGGTGATCTACACACCGGCAGCGAACTTCTCGGGTCGTATTCAGTTCGCCTACACCGTGACGAACTCATGCGGCGTCGTAGCGACTGCGTCGGTCACCGTTACGGTCAATCATCCCCCAACCGCCGGCAATGACACCGCCGAGGTCCTCGCCGGTCAGAGCGTGTCTATTCCGGTGCTGGCCAACGACGGTGACCCTGACGGCGACCCCCTCACGATCGACGCGAGCATCCGGAATGAGAGTGGCGGAACGGCCAGGGTCGCCGGCAGCAACATAGTCTTCACCGCAAACCCAGCAGCCACCTCTGGCAGCTTCACCTACACCGTTCGTGATCCTGGCGGGCTCGGCGCAACAGCGACGGTCACCGTTAGCATCGGGGTGGCCAACCGCCCGCCGAGAGCCGGAGACGACAATGTATCCACGCTCGTTGGCGTCACCATCAACTCGGTAGATGTGCTGAGCAACGACGTTGATCCCGACGGTGACCCACTTAAGATCACGTCAGTCAGTGCGGTGACGGGTGCAGGGTCCGTGTCACTCAACGGCTCGACCATTAGCTTCACGCCCGGAGCCAGTGCCGGCATCGACTCGTTCTCGTACACGATCGCAGATGGAAAGGGCGGCACGGATAGTGCCATCGTCACCGTCACCGTCACCGCCCCTATCATCAACAAACCGCCCGTTGCCGCTTTCGACAGCTGCAACCAGTCCCTCGGGGTGGGCAGCTTTACGTGCGACCTGATCGGCAACGACCGAGATCCAGAGGGCGATCCGATCTCGATCACCGGTGTCTCGGCAAACAGCGACGCACCCGGTGGGTTATTGGCGTTCAGCCTGGCGAACGGCGTCCTGAGCCTCACGGTCGACCCAACCATCCCGCAAACAATTACTATCTCGTACACACTTTCAGACGGCACCCATTCGGTGACCGGATCGGCAGGGGCAAAGATCGCGTGACCGAAGAAACGAAGACCGCTAATCCACTCGATCGCGCCAGCGATGTCTTTGCCGGCATCCTCGACAATCTCAACGTCGTACTCAAGGGCAAGAACGAACAGGCTGAGCTGGCCGTCACCTGCCTTATGGCCGAAGGTCACCTTCTCATCGAGGACAAGCCCGGCACGGGCAAGACGTCACTTGCCCGGGCGCTCGCGGCGTCTATCGGCGGTACGGCCCGGCGTATCCAGTTCACACCAGACCTGCTGCCCACCGACATCACGGGTGTCACCATTTACGACCCCAGTGGTGGCGAGTTCCGCTACCGCCCTGGTCCGGTATTCGCCAACGTGGTCATTGCTGACGAAATCAACCGCGCTTCACCGAAGACGCAGTCGGCGCTGCTCGAAGTAATGGAGGAGCGCCAGGTCACCGCCGATGGCACCAGCCGCCCGGTGCCGCGTCCATTCATGGTGGTCGGCACCCAGAACCCGCTCGATTTCCAGGGCACCTACCCGCTGCCCGAAGTGCAGCTCGACCGTTTTGCCATGAAGCTCAGCCTTGGCTACACCGACCGTGACGCAGAGCTTGAGGTCATCTCCGACCGCGCCGCTGGCGACCCTGTTGTCGGTCTGAGCCCCGTCGTAAACGACGTACAGCTGCAGAGGATTATTCGTGCCATTCGCGACGTGACGGTGGGCGAGAACCTGCAGCGCTATGTCGTCAACATGGTGGTGGCCACCCGAGAGCACCCCGACCTGCGCCTCGGCGTCAGCACTCGTGGCACGCTGCTGCTGTTGTCCGTCGCCCGCGCCTACGCGGTCGGACGCGGCCGCAACTGGGTAAGTCCCGACGACATCAAGGCCGTCGCGGTGCCCGTGCTGGCGCATCGTCTGAGCATCGCCCCTGAGGCCGAACTTGACGGCGTCACCTCCCTCGACGTGCTCGAACAGATCATCGCTGCCACCACCGTTCCCCGATGAAGAAAGTTCGACCAACAGCTGGCGGTCTGGCGCTGCTGGTCGGCGTGGTGGTGCTCACTGCCGCGGGGCTGTGGTCGAGGTATCGAGAGTTCCTGCTGTTCGCGTTGGCGGGCCTCATCCTGCTGGCGCTCGGCTTTCTGCTGCCTCGATTTTCTACGAACATCGAGGCCTCACGTCGCATGACCCGAGTGCTGGTCCAGCGAGGTGAACCGATCGAGATGAAGCTCACCGTTCTGGCCGATCGGCCGCTCCCCCGGCTTTCGATGACCGATCAGGTCGGTGGCATACCCGTCGCCTTTGAGGTACCACCTCTGCTGGCCAATGAGCCGGTGGACATCGCCTACAGCATCAAGGCCGAGCAACGCGGCGTACATGAGGTCGGCCCGCTTCGTGAGGAGCGAAGAGACCCGTTCGATCTCGCCGTGCGTACCAGCCGCCATGAAGTTATCGACGAAGTGATGGTGCATCCGGTCGTGCATAAGCTCGGGCGTACTGACAACAGTGCGCTGCTTTTGCAGCGCAACACCCCTTTCCGGTCAGTGATCGATGACCCCAGCTCCGAGTTCCGCACGCTGCGCGACTATGTGCCTGGCGACGATCCCCGGCTCATCCACTGGGCCAGTTCTGCGCGCACCGGCCAGTTAGTCATCCGCGATTTTCTCGACCTGCGCCGCCTGGCTC
Organism: Acidimicrobiia bacterium; assembly: GCA_043730435.1. Classification (GTDB taxonomy): domain Bacteria; phylum Actinomycetota; class Acidimicrobiia; order Acidimicrobiales; family Ilumatobacteraceae; genus JANMCE01. The sequence continues at coordinate 4,255 of JAYTKG010000097.1, forward strand.
GGGTGATCGCCATGGAAACCAACGAGAGCGTGCTCTCCGAGGCCGAGTTCGAGGAGGCTGCCGAAGTCGGCTGCAGCCTGGCTGTGCAGGGGCTCGAGTCCGGGCTCATCACCATCGTCCGATCCTCCGATCCGACGTCGGCCACGCAATGGACTCCGTTGACACAACGCACCGACATTCTCACCACCTTCGCCAAGGTGAACCGTTCAACTGCAGCAGAAACCAAACTCGATCGACTCACATCGGCAGCCGGGCTGCCTGCCGGTCAGATCTTCCTCATCACGGGTAGCCGTTCGCAGGTTCTGCCGCAACTGCTTGGCGGTTCAGAGATGCGGTCGAAGCTGATCGTGGTTCGTATTTCCGGCCAGCCCAACAAGCTGCCGCGACTGCCGGTTGCGTCCATTGACGTTCGCTCCGGGGTGGAGTTCGCGCGTCGCTGGCGCAGCGGGGCGGCAGCATGATTCGCACCGCCCCAAAGAGCCTTATCCCGGTTGTTCTCCTGTCCGCAGCCGCCGCGGCCCAGGCACGCAAGATCTTTGATGTCGCTTCCTGGCGGTGGGCCTTGATCGGCATCGGCCTGTTCTGTGGAGTCGTTGCCTTCATCACTGCCAAGCTCCCGACTTGGGCTCGAACTGTCATCAGTGTGGTCACCGTTTTTCTGTCCACCGCAGTGATCGTCAAAGCGGCCGGCGGCCTGCTGCCAGGCGATGTGTTCAGCTCGATCACGAACGGTGCCGGCGAGTTGCTGAGTGGCCGTTGGCCTTCACCGGTTACTCCCACCACCATCGGGTTTGTGGCCGTTTTCGCCGGCACCACCAGCATCCTGGCCGCGCACGCATCACTGCGACGGCTCATCGGTCCTGCCCAGCTGCTGCCCTCGCTGGCGATGTTGGCCGTCATTGCGTTGTTTGCGTCGCAGGCTGGCTCCCCGTCTCTTCGTTTCCTCACGGCTTATGTTGGGTTGAGCGGCGCCACGCTCTGGCTGGCTGCTCGTGATCGTCACCACGCCAGTGAGGAAACCGAAACCGTCAAACAACCGTGGCGGCCCGTCGCCCTAGCCATCTTCGGGCTGCTCGCTCTACCGATCGTTTTCTCTGGCGTGCTGTCGTCCAATCGCTATGACCCACGACTCAACCGAGACGATCCGGTCCAGCAGGAAGAAGACCTCAGCCCGCTCACCATCGTTGATCAGCTCCGCAGCCGCAGCCCCGAAACCGTGTTGTTTGAATCCGAGGGCACTCCGGTCGGACGCTGGCGTCTTGTGGCACTCAATCGTTACGACGGCCGCGCCTGGATGGCGCCGGCCAATCTTCGTCGAGCCAGCACCCGCCTTGTCGATCAGGTCACCAAGCGAAACGCGCCCGGCGTTCGCTCGGTCAATGTCACGATTAAAGATCTCGAAGGGCAATGGCTGCCGGCCCCCGCAGGCCGCACCTTTGAGGTCTCCGTTCCTGTTCGCACCGATGGCACCGTGTCCAGCTTGCTCGCCGCCAAGCGACTGACGCCGGGCACCAAGTACCGCGTCGTTGCCAACGAGCTCGGCTTCGAAGAGACCACTGTGGCCAGCACCACCGCCGACCGCACGTTGCTCGCCACGCTCACCGATTTCCAGACTCCCGTCGCCATACGGACCCTCGCCACGCAGATCACCGCAGCGGCCATTACCGACCGAGATCGCGCCGAACTACTGGCGAGCTACTTGCGGGACAATTATCAACTCGACGAGCAGGCACCCGCCGGACACTCGGCCGGACTCCTTGAACTCTTCCTGACCAAAAGCAAGCGAGGCCGACGAGAACAATTCGTCGCTTCCTACGCGCTGCTGTCGTCATCCGTCGGACTCCCGGTGCGCATCGCAGTGGGCTTCGCTCCCGCCGAGGGCTCAGGTCAGATCATGTCATCCACCGCTATTGCCTGGCCCGAAGTCGCCTTCCAGGGAGCGGGTTGGCAAGGTTTCGACCCGACGCCTGCCACCGAAGGCAAGCAGCAGCGGGGCACCAGCCCACAGGCACCGAACGCTCAGGTGCAAACACCGCCACCCACCACCGCCACCCCCATTGAGTCGACGGTTCCCGCCACGCCTATTCTGCCGACGACACCACGAACTTCCATCTCGAAGTCCAAGCTCTTGCTCATCGGCCTGCCGCTGCTGCTCATCATCGGAAGCATCGCGTACGTGCTCGGCATCCTCGACCTGAAGAAGCGTCAATGGGAACGACGGGCTTCGGCCGATACCACCAACGGTCAGGTGGTGGGGGCGTTCTTGAATGGTACCGACCGCATCATCGACCTCGGTGTCAATCTGCCGTCCAGCGGCACCGACCGGGAGCTGGTACTGGTGGGCGCCAGCAAACTCGATGCCGCAGCCGAGCTGGCCCCGCTGGCCGACATGGCCACCGAAGCCGCGTACGGTACCCGCGTGATGCATGAAAGTGAGGTCGAAGACGCCCAGCGTTACCTGCGTCAGTTCGAAATCGCCACAGCGTCCATCCCTCGCAAGGAACTTTTGAAAGCTCGGCTCAGCCTCCGGTCATTACGCAAGGGACTCGGCCCCCGCCGCGGCATCAAGCACTCCGGCAAGCCATAACAGGCCTCGTTTGCTCGCTACCTGATGGGCTCCCTGCTCTCGGTCTCGCTTGGCTCAACAATCCCAGCGGGTGCAGTAGATGATCGGTCTCAGTGAGTACGGGCGGGGTGGGTGACGACGGGTAGCACGCTCTTCATACGCTGGTCACCCAGTTGATCGGCAATGTCTGTAAGACCGTTGAGCTGCTGGCTCATCATCGGCACAGCGAGCACAATCGAGTCCACCATTTGAGCGAACTGCATAGTGGTGGCGGCTTCGAGCAAAGCCCCGCCATCGATAACCACGACGTGCGCATGGGCCATGGCGCCC
>JAYTKG010000098.1:0-5563 GCA_043730435.1 Acidimicrobiia bacterium
GCTGACCATCGGCATCGAGATCCACATCGGGTACATGCGCATACTCGTGCGCGATCTGGCGGGGCGCGAGATACTGCAGCGAAAAGTCGCTCTCAGCGCTGCGGCTGTCGACGGGGTGATTGCTGCGGTGGCGCAGGAGATCAACGAGGCAGTCACCGTCGGGCACGATGCTGGGCGCACGGTGATTGGCGCCGCCATCGCCGTTCCGGGTGTGGTCGACGCGGTGGACGGCACCGTGGTGTTCGCACCGAATCTCGGCTGGGAGAACGTGCCGCTACTGGCCCGCCTGCGCCCGCTGGTGGAGCCAGGGTTGGAACTCGTTGTCGACAACGAAGCCAACTTGGGTACCCTCGCCGAGTTCTACGAAGGCCCCTTCGCCGGAGCCGGCAGTATGGCCTACATCTTCGCAGAGACCGGCATCGGCGTCGGCGTGATGGTGAATCGCACCCTGTGGCGCGGTGCCTCCGGGGGTGCGGGTGAACTCGGCCACATGCCGATCGTGCTCGAAGGCGGTAGGCCATGCGCATGTGGTCGCACCGGTTGTTGGGAAACCCTGGTCGGCATAATCGCGCTCGTCAACGCCGTACTGCCCGACGACGCCGAGCGACTCCTGGCCGACCCCGCGATGGACTGCGAGGCGTTGGCGAACGTCGTGCGAGAGGCGGCTGAGGCTGACCAGCCCGAGGTTCGAGCGAGACTCAACGAGTTCGGGCGATGGGTCGGCATTGGGGTTGCGCACATCCTCGACTCGCTCGACCCCGAGATCGTCATGCTGGCCGGTCACCTCAGCCTCATAGGTCCGTGGATTCTTGATGCCACGCGAGCATCCGCTCGTGATCACACCATGCACCGCATCTTTGATCGCTGCCAAATTGTGACATCAACTTCCGGCTTCGCCTCGAGCGGCCGCGGTGGTGCACTGCTCATCGCCCAATCCGTGTTCAACAACCCGGGCCTGGTTGGCTGAGCGGCGGTTTGCCCGGTTCCAATCACGCCTCATTTCACTGGGTGAAACGGGGCGTGACCAGAGACTGCTGCCAAACCTCAGGTCGCGGCCCGAGGTGAGCGACTACCTCAGCAACCTCGGCAGTTTCGTCGCCCGCAACACCCACCCGGTTACGGGTAGACGAACCTCGTTGCTACAATTGTATGACGTCAGACAGAGAGGGCGTGGAAGGCGATGGCGGCGGCGTGACCGACGTTGACGGAATCGACATCGGGGGAAATTTCGATGCGGACGCGTTCGTCGGCCAAGTTCTGGGCGGCTTGGGTGAGGCCCGGGCCTTCGGCACCGAGCATGATCGCAAGGCGTTCACCGGGGCCTCGGCTCACGCTTCGCAGCGGCGTGGCATCAGGTGCAGGTGTGAGCGCAAGCGTGCGGAAACCGGCGGCGTGAATGTGCTGAAGGTCGCCCGGCCAATCGGAGGCGACGGTGATGGGGAGGAACAGCATCTCGCCCATGGACACGCGAATGGCGCGACGGTAATACGGATCGGCACAGGTCGGGTCGAGCACGAATGCATCGATTCCGCACGCCCTGGCCGTACGAGCGATTGCCCCCAGATTCTCGTGATCGTTCAAGCCTTCCAAGATGGCCAAGGTGCGTGACGTCGCCAGCACGTCGGCCAGCGCCAACGGTTGAGGTCGGCGCACAAGAGCCACGGCGCCACGATGCAGATCAAACCCGACGGTGGCGCGCAGGATCTGTCGGGAAGCGACGAACACTTCTACGTTGAGCGGCGCCAAGCGGCCGGACAGGTTGTCGTAGCGGCTTGCGGTGAGCAGGACCGAGATCACCTCGTGCTTGCTTTCCAGCAGTCGCTCAATGGCGGTTTGGCCTTCCACGATGAACACGCCGGCTGCCTTTTCGTGGCGCTCTCGGGCTTCCGGCTCGTTGAGCCGGCCAAACAGGGCGAGGCGCGTGTCCTGCGGATCGGTGACTTCGACGACTTTGGCCATACGTTGATTCCCTCTTGACGCAGGCCGACAGGTGCGCGACGATCGAACACATGTTCGTAATGACCGACCGACCAACACTGCAACCGACCTTCAACGGATTGGATGAGCCGGCGGTCGACGTCCGGTTTACCGGGGCGGAGCGTACCTGGTTGGACGATGACTCGTGGGTCGAGGTGGTGCCCAGGTGGCTCACCGGCGCCGATTCTCTCTTTGACGAATTGGCCAATTCCCTGTCGTGGCAACAGAAAACCGTGCGGATGTTCGACCGCATGGTCATTGAGCCACGTCTGGTGTGGTGGTGGCAGGCGGGAAGCGGCTCCCGCCTGCCGTCGCCCTTTCTCACCGACATGCGCATGCTGTTGTCGATCCGCTACGGCAAAATCTTCGACTCCATTGGCGCCAACTTCTACCGAGACGGGCGCGACAGTGTTGCCTGGCATCGTGACTGCCTCGGTGTGTCCGGCGACGCTGCCGTCTCCATTGTCAGCACCGGCGCTCCCCGGCCGTTCCTCCTTCGCCCCCGAGGCGGCGGGGCGTCGCGTGCATTCCTGGTCGGCCACGGTGACCTGCTCACCATGGGCGGCTTGGCCAACGAAGGGTGGGAACACTCGGTGCCCAAAGTTGCCCATGCCGGACCCCGCATCAGCATCGTCTTTCGCCATGACTCCGATGGACCTCGGGGCGATGTGACATCTGACCACCCGAGTCGCGCGCGATCGTCACAAGACCGCCACGCAGCCGCCAAGGCCCAACGCCAGGCTGAACGTCGGGTTTGGGAATCTGTTTCATCATCAACTACCTGACGGGAGCCACAAAATGACCTTTGCCTTGAACTTTGTTGCTGGTAGCGCCCTTGTACTCATGCTGAGTCTGTTCATCGGAACGATCGTTTCTCTTCTGGGCGACCGGTAGCGGCTCGCCCAAGCGTGCGTATCATTGGAGCCGTGGCCTCTACTCCTTCCGATGATCGTGTCCAGGCATGGGACGTGTTTCGTTCGTCCTATGCGCAGGTGAAGGCAGCAATCTCTGTCGACCTCGACAGCGAACGCGAGATGCAACTTGCCTGGTTCGACGTCCTCCACGCGCTCAACAACGCGGGCGGTCGGCTGCGCATGCAAGATCTGGCGGCCACGCTGTTCATGAACAAGAGCAGCCTCACTCGGCTCGTTGACCGCATTGAAGCCGACGGCCTCATTTCACGAGAGACCGACCCGACCGATGGCCGGGGCACACTTGCTGCGCTCACCAAAGTCGGCCGTGAGCGCTACCGCAGCGTGAAGCCCGTCTATCTACGCGCCATCCAACGCCACTTCGGCGCAGCGCTGGCCGACACCGATGTCGCCAACGTGCAGCGAGCGTTGACCAAGCTCGTCCCGTAGTCGGCCTCTGCCCCCTGAGGCCCGGCACACACCCTGTGCGGCCGGGCCGGTGCCATTAGCCCAGTTCAATCTCGGTGCGACGGGCCCGGTCGTAGTCGGTGCCCGGCAGCGCCCCACCCGCCACGATCTTGTAGTCGGCCTGCACTCCAAGGCTGATAAGATAGTCGGCCACCCGCTGCGCCCGTTCCTTGGAGACGAGGGCGATGTTGGCGGGTGTGCCCCGGCTGTCGGCGTAGCCCGTGATCTTCACCGGGGCCTTGGGCCCAGCTGCCTTGATCTTCTTGGCGACATCTTTCAGGATGACCGTTGCTTCTTGGGTGAGGCTAGAACTACTGGCGTTGAAGAACACCGAGACCTTTTCCACACCATCCCTTGGAGGTGCAGTAGTGGCTGGCGTTGGTGTCGTGGTTTCGGGCGTCGGCGCCGCAGTGGCTGGCGATGTGGTGGCGGGTGCTGTGGTTTCGGGCGTCGGCGCCGCCGTGGTGACGGCCGGGGCGGTGGTGTCGGCGGGAAGAGCGTCCGGCGGAAGCAGGACCCTATCGATGGAGTAGATCGACGAAGCCTGCGGACTGGACGTGGCGGCAACGCTGTTGACCATGACGTTCGTTCCCTCCACCTGAATGGTGAGTGGGTCACCTTCCAGCGACGGCAGTGGCCCGCTCTTTATCGCCTCGGGCCCGAAGTTGCCAGAAGCCACGTGGAACAGCAGTACCTTCGTCAGCGCGTCCTTATTACTGAGCAACTTTTCAAGCGACCCTGAAGGCAACTGGGCGAAGGCGGCGTCGGTGGGCGCGAAGACGGTGTACGGCCCGCCATTCTTTAACGTGTCGGTAAGGCCAGCAGCTTGCAAAGCGGCGAGCAGCGTCTTGTGGTTTCCGTCCGCCTGCAAGGTCTCGATGACCGGTGTAATCGCTGCGGTCGGTGCCGCTGTCGGGGATGCTGCTGCTGTGGCGACGGGAGCGGTAGTGGCTCCTGCGCTGCCAATCGGCTTGGTCGTAACGGTGGCAGTCTTAACGCTCGTTGCCGACGTAGTGGTGGAATCGTCGTTGCGGTTCAGCAGCCAGTAAAGACCAGCGCCGACGACGGCGACCGCAAGGAGTATCGGCAAAAACGACCGCTTGCGCTTCGTGGTGGTCGTCATGACGTGCTCCGCCTCGGCCTCGACTTCAGCGACGGGTTCAGTGCGATCGACCGGCGGCACAATCGACTGCAGCAGCGTCGGGGGAACCTCGGCTGGTGGTGTAACGGTTGGCGGCACGATGACGGGCGGCACGATGACGGGCGGCACGATGACCGGTGTGGCTGGCCCGGTCGGCACATCGACGAGGGGCGGAACCGGCGCACTCGAGCCGAGCGATTGCACGACCGGGGGCTGCGCCGTGGCGTCCGGGGTCTCGCCAGTCGGCGGTGCAAAACTGGTGGCCGTAGACGGGTCGGGCGGTATCGTCAACGGCGGCTCGGCGGATGCCAATGCGACGGCCATACTGAGGGGACCTACGCCCGGGATCTCAATGCGCGCGAGCACTTGTCGCAGCCACGGCATGTCACCCTTGGCCAAGCGACTGGCGAACTGGCCGCGCTCTTCGGTGCTGATGTGGTCGCGCAGAAAGTTCAATCGACCGCTTTGGAAGTGGTCACGCACCCAGGCGAGATCGCCCTCGGCCACCTTGTCACGGAAGAGCTGTGCAAATTGAGGGGAGACATCACTCTCAGGCATAGGTGCAGCGTAATGTCGCCGCTCCACCCGAATGTGGCACCTGCTGAGGTTGACTGCCTCACGGCGGTGCGGCGGCGTACGATCCAGCTATGCCATCGCTCGGTACGCTCTTTGGTTTTCTCGTTGCGATCGTGGCTGGTGCGATCATCTTAAAGGTGGGTGTCGGCCTGTTGCGCTCGATGGGCACGCCACTGCCCGCACCTCCGCCTGAGGGTGAGCTTCGCAAGCTCAACCTGCGCTTTAGGTGTTCCATTTGTGGCGCCGAGGCCCGCCTGACTGCTGCGCCGAACCAGGAACCTGAACCGCCGCGTCACTGTATGGAAGACATGGACCTCTACGCCCCACCGTTCGAGTAGAGGTTTGGTTATCCACTCACTGTGGACAACCCTGTTCACAGTGCCACCCACAGAGTTTGCCTTGACGCAAAGTTGATGGTCAACCGCTCTGAGTGACAAAGGTCCTAGTCAGCGGTACTGGGTGGCGACGAACAGTCCTAAGAGGATGAGCG
>JAYTKG010000099.1:0-6667 GCA_043730435.1 Acidimicrobiia bacterium
ACGTTGACCACGTTGACCACGTTGACCACGTTGACCACGTTGACCACGTTGACCACGTTGACCACGTTGACCACGTTGACCACGTTGACCACGTAGACCACGTAGACCACTAGGCCGCTAGACCACTAGGCCGCTAGACCACTAGGCCGCTAGACCAGAGCACCAGCTTCCTGTCAGTCGGCCCCATTCTGGAGAGGAAAGTGGTCGGAAATCGCCACTTTTCTCGCCAGAACGATCCAGAACGATCCAGAACGATCCAAGACGATCCAAGACGATCCAGAACGATCCAGAACGATCCGCCAGGCGCCAGCCTGCGCACTCGAAGCACGAGGTGGCTAAGCGCCGCCCGACCTTACGGCGCTGGCCGACCGTGTACCGAGCATGACGCGGCTCGCTCGAGCATCACGGTGCGTTCGCGGGTGTTGCGGGTCAGCGGCGGCGCGCAGGAATTCTTGGCGGGCCTTGTCGTGGTCGTTGTTCTTGCAGAGCAGGTCGCCGAGAACGGCAGCAAGCAGGTGGTGATCCTTGAGCACCGGCAGTGATCGGAGAGGTTCGGCGACGTCGAGTCCCTCTGCCGGGCCGAAGGCGAACCCAACCGCGACGGCCCGATTGAGTTCGATCACCGGTGACGGAGTGATTTGCGCCAGGGCGTCGTAGAGCGCCGCGATCTCCGTCCAGTCGGTGTCGGCCGGTTTGGCCGCTCGGGCGTGGCAGGCCGCGATCGCAGCTTGCAACGCATACGAACCGCTGCTGCCGCCTCGTTTGGCGAGCTGGCCGAGCCCGTTTAATCCGCGTTGGATGAGGAGTCGATCCCAGCGGGAGCGGTCTTGGTCCATGAGCAGGATTGGATCCCCGGCTGGGCTGATCCGGGCGCGCAGTCGGGAGGCTTGGAGTTCCATGAGGGCGAGAAGCGCGATCGCTTCAGTATGCTCGGGCGCGATGACCACGAGCATGCGCCCGAGGCGTATTGCTTCTTGGCAGAGGTCGGTTCGAATCCAATCGTCACCGGCAGTGGCGCTATAGCCCTCGTTGAAGACGAGGTAGATCACTTCGAGGACCGATGCCAATCGAGTATTGCGTTCGGCCGGTTCCGGGAGTTCGAACCGAATGTTGGCCGCCGCCAACGAGCGCTTAGCGCGCACGATCCGCTGCGCAATCGTTGCCTTCGAGGTCAGGAACGCTCGCGCGATCTCCTCATTGTTCAGCCCACATAGGTATTTCAGGGTCAGAGCGGACCGGGCGTCGGGCGACAGGATTGGGTGACACGCCATGAAGATCAGGCCGAGCAGATCATCGCCAATTGGATGGTCACTGTCACCCTCGTCGGGATCGAGAGTGACCGGGATGCCATTGGCGATCGTCTGATATTTGGCGCGTTGTACATCGCGACGTCGAATGAGGTCGACGGCGAGGAATCGTGCGGTTGTGGCCAGCCACGCCGCCGGATTGTTCGGAGTGCCGTCGCTCTCCCACCGTTGCGGCGCAGCCACGAACGTGTCCTGGGTCAGTTCCTCGGCGGTCCCGAGGTCGCCGACAAGGCGGGCGAGTCTGGCGGTAATTCGTGGGGCTTCGAGACGCCACACCACTTCCAGCGTTTCAACTGGTGAGCTCATCAGCGTGACCGCGTGTAGATGGTGTGGCGTCTGTGGCGGGTCATCATTCGAAGTCCGAGAACTCCACGACTTGGCGCACATCGATGCGGGGCGCCCCGGTCGCCGCGGCGAACCGCTTGGCCATCTCGACTGCTTCTTCTCGTGACTTGACTTCCAGGATCGCGAAGCCGGCGATCAGTTCTTTCGCTTCCGCGAATGGTCCATCGATCACTCGGGTGTCGCCGCCGCTGAACTCGATCCTGGCACCCTTTGAGCTCGGGTGGACACCTTCGCCGCTGAGCAGCACGCCTGACGACGCATATTCGCCCATCAATTGGCCGATCGCCTCCATCTCCGCCGGTGTCGGCATGATACCCGCTTCGTTATTTTCTGTTGAGTAGTGCATCACCATGAATCGCATTTGCTTGAGGCACCGCTGTGGCGCCCTGTGTGTTCTGTTTGCCGAAGCTACTGATCCGTTTTCGACTTCAATGAGAATATTTCTCCCGAAAGTTTGCGCAGTAGGATTGCGGATCGTGCAGCAACGTCAGAGTGGTAAGAACGGATCGACGGTGGGTGCCGTTGGCCTCGGGTGTATGAGCTTCGCCAAGTTCTACGGGCCCACGCAGCGCGACACGAGCCTCGAAACCCTTCAACGAGCAATGGAACTAGGTGTCACCCATCTCGACACAGCGATTGCCTACGGTGACGGATACTCCGAAGACGTCGTCGGCGAATTCACTGCGGCTCACCCTGGTCGATTCCACGTGGCCACCAAATGTGGGATCATTCCTCAACCGACCCGTCATTTCAACAACAAACGCGACTATGTCCGCAGCGCGGTTGAAGGCTCGCTCGAACGGCTGCGCACGAACCGTATTGACCTCTTCTACCTCCATCGGCGCGACCCCGAAGTGCCGATCGAGACAGCAATGGAAACGATGGCCGAGCTTGTCGACGAGGGCTTGATTGCTTCGATCGGGCTTTCGGAAGTGGCCCCCTCAACGCTGGAGCGTGCGTCCAAAGTGCACCACGTGGCGGCTGTGCAAAGTGAGTACTCGCTGTGGACCCGGCTCCCAGAGCTTGGATTGATCCACGCTTGCGAGCGGCTCGGCACCGCTCTTGTTGCCTTCTCGCCAGTGGGACGCGGAGTCTTTAGCGACGATGATCTTGACCCCGCAACGTTCGGCCAGTTCGACTTTCGACGGCACAACCCGCGGTTCTCCGACGAGCATTTCCCGGCCAACGCAGTCAAGGTCGTCGAGCTGCGGGCATGGTGTCAAGAGCGCGACTGGAACATCGCCGCAGTTGCTGTTGCGTGGGGTCTCGCCAGATCACCCGCGATTATTTCCATCCCAGGGACGCGCTCGGCGACCCACCTCGAACAGCTTGTCGCCGCCGACGGTATTCACCTCGGTCCCGCTGAGCTCGGTGAGATCGATGCGATCATGCCGGCGGGCTGGGCCCATGGTGCCCGCTACTCCGAGGCCCAGAACGTCGGCCCCGAGCAGTATTGCTGACGCGGATCCGCCCGGTGAGCGACAGCGGACTAGCCGAAGATCGGGTCGGGGCTGCCGTCGCGACCGCTGTGTACGTAGGAACCGACCAGCTGGTTGCCCATCGGCGAGACGTCTGACCAGTCCATGCGCAGCGTGCGATGCGCGATCTTCCACGCCCCGTCGCGAGTTTCGAAGTGGTCGATGTAACGTCCGTTGAAGGTAGTCAGGGTCCGCCCGTCGTCGTGTTGCGCCACGTGGTAGGCCAGCACGTACGACTCGACCAGCGCCGTGTCACCGCTAGTCTCGGTCGTCACGTTGCTGAGGCGGTGCTGGGTGGCTACGTACTTGGCCCGAAGGGATGCGATTACTTGCGGCACGAAGACCTCGATTGTCATCGGTTCGTGCGCGCCGTAGCCCTCGAGTATTGCGCCGGCGTGGAACGCGTCCTCGATCGATTGCGGGTGGAGGCGGTCAATGCCGCGGCAGTAGCTGCGCAGAGCATCTTCGATGTTGGCACGGATATCGAGGGTCGGCCCCGTTGGTGGAGTGTTCATAGATGGAGAGGTCATGGGCGCGAACTTACTGAAGCTGTACCCGCGATTTCGAAATGACTGCGACCTAGCGCCTACGCTCGGACGAATGGTGCACGACGCCCGACTTGGAGATCTGAGAGACCTGGCCGACGGGCAAACGCGATCCTTCCCCCACCTCGGCGATCACGGTGTGGTGATCTGTCGGGTCGCTGGACAACTTTACGCGGTCGCAGATAACTGCTCGCACCGCGACGCCAAACTGTCAGAGGGTCGCCTGCGCGGATCATTACTCACGTGCCCACTGCACGGCGCGCAGTTCGACGTGCGCACGGGTGCCCACCAAGGCCCACCGGCATCGATGCCAATTGCCTGTTTCGGTGTCACTGAGGTCAACGGTATTGCATGGTTGCATGTCTTGAGCGAGGTAGGAAACATGCCTGATCCGAGCGGGTTTCCCACTGTCGACGTTGTCGCGACTGGCAGCGCGCGGGCACCGGGACCGACACTGCGCGAACAGTTGCTCGCCGATCCAACGCCGCCGCCTTGGCCGCTGCTAGAGCAATCACCGCTGTTCCTCGGCGACGAGGACGTGCCCTTCACCAACTACACCTCGCCCGAATACGCCCAAGCCGAGTACGACCACATGTGGTCAAAAACATGGCAGTGGGCGTGCCATAACGATCACATTCCCGAGTCAGGCGACTATTACGTCTACGACGTCGGTCCGTATTCGGCCTTAATCGTGCGTACCGCTGATGGCGCGATCAGGGCGTACTACAACGCGTGTATGCACCGCGGCACGCAGTTGCGCAGCCCCGGAACGTGCGGCTTCGCCACCCAACTCCGATGCCCCTTTCACGGCTGGACCTGGTCGCTCGACGGTGAACTCATCGACTTGCCAGATCGGTGGGATTTTCCCCACGTTGGTGAAGAATCCCACCGCTTGCCGCAGTTGCGGGTAGAGGTCTTTGCCGGATTCGTGTGGGTAAATTTTGACCCAGATGCCCGGCCGCTGGCGCAGTATTTGGGCGTGTTACCGGCGCATTTTGCAGAGTTCGATCTTGAAGATCGCTACATCGAGACACATGTTCGCAAGCGACTACCAGCCAACTGGAAGGCGGCGACTGAGGCGTTCCTCGAGGCCTATCACGTGCGTGAGACGCATGCGAGTGGTCAGTTGGGCGACGAGGTGACCACGCAATACGACGTCTTTGCTCCCAACATCAGCCGCTTCGTGCACACCACCGGCCTGGACAGCCCACAACGACCCGTGCCGCGCACCGAGCACCAAATCCTGGCTCACCTCACCCGCAACTTGCGCTTTGGCCTGGAACCGCTCGAGTTGCCCCCCGGTGTTCGTGCCCGCGACTTCTATGCGCTGTACGTGCAGCAAGAAATGGGGGAGAAGTGCGGCCGCGACTTCACGAATCTGAGCGAGTCGATCACGCTCGACTCGATCGAGTACTTCGCCTTCCCCAACGCCTGTTTCTTTCCTGGGCTCTCGTTGGGGATGGTCTACCGCTTCCGACCCGACCCGACATCCATGGACCACAGCTACTTTGACCTGCTGATGCTGCGTCCTCGCCCGCTCGGCGGCGACGCTCCATCACCACCCCCTGTGGTCGAGCTTGACGTCGACGACAGCTACACCCTTGTCGACGGGCTCGGCGGTCTTGGCCGTGTGTACGACGAGGACACTGTGAACATGGCGGCTCAGACCCGTGGCTTCCGCGCAAGTCGCAAGCGCGGCCAGACCCTTGGCAACTACCAAGAGGTGCGCGCCCGCCATTTGCAACAACGAGTCCGTGAGTTCCTCTCCGGCGGCGGCTTCGAAACGTGAGATCTCGCTCGCTGCAACGTATTGATCAGATGCTGACGTAGGTTGCGAGATGTTTGCCTGTCAGAGTAGAACGGGCGGCGACGAGGTCGGCGGGCGTGCCCTCGAACACGATCCGGCCGCCGTCGTGACCGGCACCGGGACCGAGGTCGATGATCCAATCGGCGTGGGCCATTACGGCCTGGTGGTGGGCGATGACGATGACCGACTTGCCGGAGTTGACGAGACGGTCGAGCAGGCCAAGTAGCTGCTCGATGTCTGCGAGGTGGAGGCCGCTGGTCGGCTCGTCGAGGACGTAAATGTCGCCCTTCTCAGCAATGTGAGTGGCCAACTTCAGCCGTTGCCGTTCGCCACCGGACAACGTGGGCAGCGGCTGGCCGAGCCTGATGTAGCCGAGCCCGACGTCGACCAGCCTACCCAGGATGGTATGGGCGGCTGGCGTGTGCGCCTCGCCGACGCCGAAGAACTGCTCGGCCTCGGACACCGACATCGCGAGCACTTGGCTGATGTCGCGGCCGCCTAAGTGGTAATCCAGCACCGAGTCCTGGTACCGCTTCCCGTCACAGTCCTCGCAAACGGTGGCGACCCCGGCCATCATCGCTAGGTCGGTGTAGATAACGCCGGCCCCGTTGCAGTTGGGGCAGGCCCCCTCGGAGTTGGCGCTGAACAGGGCTGGCTTCACGCCGTTGGCCTTCGCAAACGCGCTGCGAATCGGGTCGAGCAGCCCGGTGTAGGTAGCCGGATTACTGCGCCGCGAACCGCGAATTGCGCCCTGATCGATTGACACAACACCTGCTCCCGCAGCCCCGGAGCGAGACGGCAGCGATCCGTGGACGAGCGAGCTTTTGCCGGAGCCAGCGACCCCGGTGATGACGACCAGCACCCCCAATGGGATATCGACGTCGACGTTGCGCAAGTTATTCGCGGTCGCGCCGCGGATCGCCAGCGTGCCGGTCGCAGCGCGCAGGGTCTTCTTGAGGGCAGTCCGCGCGTCGAAATGGTGCCCGGTAATCGTACCGCTGGCCCTGAGGCCATCGACGGAGCCTTCGAAGCAGACTGTGCCGCCCGCCGAACCAGCCCCGGGACCGAGGTCGACGACATGGTCGGCGATCGCGATCGTTTCCGGCTTGTGCTCGACGACCAGCACCGTGTTGCCCTTGTCCCGCAGGCGCAGGAGCAGGGCGCTCATCCGCTGGATGTCGTGCG
>JAYTKG010000100.1:0-2687 GCA_043730435.1 Acidimicrobiia bacterium
GTTTGCCGACGGCGCCGGAATCTCGCACGCAACCATCGGTCACGATGCCGGTTGCACCGCGCTGGAACAAGCGCATGGCGTAGATGTCACCGAACGTTCCGGCACCAAGATCACCGCGAGCCTCAATGCACATGACCTCGCCCGGCTCGATCGATTCGATGGCCAGGCGTTGCGCGTTGACTTGGCGGGACAGGGAAGGCAGCAGGTCCTCACGCATCGGCGCGTACCGCAGCGTTTTCGCCGTCCCGATCATGCGCTGGCCGGGCTTGATGGGCTTGATGCCCGTGAAGAACACCTGGTGGATGCCGCGGTCTTGCAGGCGTCCCGTGAGTGTTGCGGTGGCTACCGATTCAAGGTTCTTGCGAGTCTCGGCGGTGATTGTCATTTTCTTGTGACCCCTAATCCGTCGGCACCAACCGTGATGCGCTGTTCGTCTGATTTCCGTTCCCGCAAAGGCACGATGCTGCCATCGAGATCCAAGATGCGGCTTGCTTCTTCGTACCACCTCGGTACAACCGGGCTGGCCCAGAAATCCCGACGGCGCTCATCATGCACACTCCAGCGCAGCGGTTCAAAACCCGGATCGCCGGTGAAGTAGTCGGTGGTGTAAATCTCCACCCGATGCCCGTCGGGATCGCGCAGGTACAGGTAGAACGCGTTGGACACACCGTGGCGACCGGGTCCGCGTTCAATAGCGGCGTACTCGTTCGTGGCGCCAAGCACATCAGCCAAATGCAGTATGTGATGTGACTCGGGCACCGCAAACGCCAGGTGGTGCAGGCGGGGTGATGAGCCTTGCGTGAACGCAACATCGTGCACGGTCTGCTTGCGGAACATCCACGCCGCGAAGAGCGTGCCGTCGGTGTCCTCGATGGTTTCGGACAGGCCGAAGCCCAAGTCGGAATACCACTCGAAGGAACCCTGCACGTCGTCGGTGACGATGTTTATGTGATCGAGCCGGTTGATGCTGGCGCCCTTGCGCAGGTCGTAGCGCTGATGCAGCTTCTCGGCCTTGTCCATGTGATGGAAGTACTCCACCACGAACCCGAACGGGTCCTGCACGCGGATGGCATCACCCACGCCAAGGGTCGTTCCCTTCGGAATGTCACGCACCTCGCAGCCACGGGCCAGGTGCCAGGCGCGGGCCTTGTCGACATCTTCGGGTGTGCGCACCCGGAGTGCGTAGTAGGCGCAGGCCGGTTCGGCGCCCTTGCGCAAGATCAGCGAGTGATGCACAAACTCTTCGAACCCCCGCAGATACAACGCGTCAGGTTCTTCGGCACTGATGTGGAAACCAAGCCGTTCCACCCAGAAATGTCGACTCGCCTCAAGGTCCGTAACGACCAGCGTGGCGTACGCAGAGCGAACAATGTTGGGAGCCTCTGTAGCCATAGCTCCAACGTATCCGGTTTCCCGAGAACCGCGTTAGGAAACCGGTTGGTATGTGCAGACCAAAACGCCCGTGCTGGCCGGGACGGAGCTGACAAGTTCCAACGGTCGGGCCATGCCGTCCTCAGGGAAGATTTTCTTGCCGCCTCCGAGCAGGATCGGTTCAATCATGAGGTTGAGCACGTCGACGAGACCTTCCTTCAACATCGTTTGGACCAGGCTGGCGCTGCCCCACACGATGAGGTCGCCGCCGTCCGTCTCGCGAAGTCTGGCGATGTCGGCAATGGCACTGTCGGCCGAGAGCACGGTCGTGTTGTGCCAGTGAGCATCATGTTGCGCCAGCGTTCGTGAGGCCACGTACTTCTTGATCGCGTTCATCTGATCGGCATACGGGTCGCCCGCTCGGTCGGGCCAAGCCGCCGCCATGCCCTGCCAGGTGCGTCGACCGAAGAGGAGTGCTTCAGCCGTCTCCATACCACCGCCGATCACGGGTCCCATCAGCTCAACATCGAAGTAAGGATGAGACCAACCGCCATGCGCAAAGCCACCATCGGTGTCTTCATCGGGACCACCGGGTGCCTGGACGACACCATCGAGACTCATGAATTCATTGACGACGACACGCATGGTTGTGCTCCTCTGGCGGGCTGTTCCGCTGATCGTATCGAAGCGTTTCGCCAAGCCGTTGAGCCTGGTCGTCAGGGGACACCGCTGCCTAAGTGCCGAGCAAGTCCCATCGGTTTCCGGCAATGTCTTTGAACACCGCAACAGTTCCGTACGGCTCAGTTCGTGGTAGTGAGACGAACTCCACACTCGCTGCCACCATGCGCTTGTAGGTCGCTTCGAAATCGTCGACTCGAAGGAAGAAGCCCACTCGGCCAGCTACCTGTTGACCAACGACCTTCGACTGCACCGGGCCATCGGCCTGTGCCAACAAAATGCCGGTCTCGGCATTCGGCGGACGGACGACGACCCACCGTTTCGGACGTCCGTCGTTTGTACGCGACGGCACGTCCTCGGCTAGTTCGAAACCCAGCACATCTACAAAGAACCGAATGGCCGAATCGTAGCTATCAACCACGATTGCGACGAGCGAGATAAAGGACATGTCGTCAGTCTCCCAGCCGTAGATGCTCTGTTCGGCTATGCCACCCGTAGCGGTCTGTTTGTACTGGTCAGTAACGGTTTTCTTGACGAATAAGTAGTGGCGAACACCTGTTCCAAACTGGTACAATGAGTCCTATGGAACGCCTTGCTCGGCTACACGGATTGCTGGACGAAATCCATGCCGAAACAGT
>JAYTKG010000101.1:0-2283 GCA_043730435.1 Acidimicrobiia bacterium
GGCCAGCACGAGCTGTGGGGCATGCCGGTACGCCCCGTGGAACGACCGGAGTGGCTGTGGCACGAGCGTGCGGCACCACTGCTTGGCCAGCACAACGTCGAGATCCTGCGCGAAGTACTCGGGTTGGATGATACCGAGATCACCAGGCTGACTTACAGTGGCGTAATTGGCGACCGCTGGAACGCCCGTTGACGCTCAACCGAGGCGATCGGGAGCAGCAGCGCACCGTCACGGTGCCCACAAGCTCCCGTTCGGCGAAGGGCCTGCTCCGCGGGCAGCGAGCGCATTGGGTCACGTTGCTAGCATCGCGAGACACAGCATTCCTTGAACACCCAGCACACGTTGAGCAAAGGATATTGAGCACATGCCACTCAGCCGATTCGACGAGTTTCTCGCCCACCAAACATCTGAGACGTTTGACCATGTGGCTACCTCGGACCGCAACTTTTACGACCGTTACTACTTCAACATGCACGCCAGCAGCGACGAACTCTTCGTGATTATGGGCCTCGGCCAGTACCCGAATTTGGGCGTTACCGACGCATTCATCACCGTCTCGATCGAGCAGCAGCAGTACACGGTCCGGGCCTCGCGAGAATTGGGCAGCGACCGGATGGACACGTCCGTCGGACCGCTCTCGGTAGAAGTGATCGAGGGGTTGCGCACGCTACGAGTACGCTGTGAACCGAACGAGTGGGGCATCTCGGCGGACCTGGTTTTCACCGGTACGGTCGACGCGCTAGAGGAACCGCGAACATTTACCCGTCGTTACGGCCGGGTGTTTATGGACGTCACCCGCTACGCACAGGTCGGGGTGTGGAAAGGTTCGCTAACCGTCGCCGGGCGAACGTTCGATGTCACGCCGGACACGTGGAAGGGTGTCCGCGATCGCTCGTGGGGAGTGCGCCCGGTTGGCGAGCCCGAGGCACCGGGAATCCGCAGCCGCGAGACCCACGATGGTTACGGCTACCGCCACGACTGGGTGCCAATGCAGTTCGATGATCACATGCTGAAGGTCCAGGTCGATCAGGACGCCGACGGCAATCGCCACGTGGAGGAAGCAGTGAGGGTGTGGAATACCGGCACCGATCGACCCCACGACCAGGTTGGCCCACCAGAAATCGATATCACCTATATCTCCGGCACGCGTGAGATGCAGGGTGCCGTGATTCGTCTACAAACCCCTGAGGGCGCCCCCTTGACCGTCACGTCGACACCGCTACGAACACTGTATTTGGCGGCCGGTTCGGGCTATATCAACGATGGCACCTGGGGTCACGGGGTGTACCAGGGTGAACTGGTGGTGCAGGGAGTAACCCACGAGCTCAGCGATGCCGGGGTGAGGCGAAAGTTCGCGTCGCTCAATGAAACGCTGAGCCGGTTCGAGTTATCCACCGGCCAGGTTGGTTACGGCATGCATGAGAACATGTTGCTCGGCATCTACCGCCCAGGCGGCTTTGACACACCGACCTCTGTCGCACCATGACTGATGCCTCGAACCACACCGGGGTCCAGTCCGACAGCGCCTGAACAACACGGGTACGCTCGGTTCACGCCATGGTGCCGTCGGTGACGGCCACGTTGAGAGAGAGGGGAATCTATGGTCCACGTACCTGAGGTCCCACGCATCATCTCGGTCGATGATCACGTTGTCGAGCCACCAGACCTGTGGAGTCTGCGCCTTCCCCAAAAGTACCGCGACAAGGGCCCCAAAATCGTGCGCGAAAGGGCCAAGATGTCCTTCATCGGGGGCGTGTTGTCGTTTGAGCGCAACGCCGCCGACGGCGACTGGTGTGACATTTGGATTTACGACGACCTCGTGTATCCATTCCCGAAGCTTTCGGCGGCGGTTGGATTTCCAAACCTCGACTTGGAACCGGTGACGTTCGACCAGATTCGCCCCGGTTGCTTTAAGCAAAAAGAGAGGCTGGAAGACATGGCCTCCAACCATGTTGACGCCTCGCTGTGCTTTCCAAATGTGCTCCCCCGCTTTTGCGGCCAGGCCTTTTACGAGCGAGCCGACCGTGAACTGGCGTTCGAATGCATCAAGGTTTACAACGACTGGATGATCGACGAATGGTGCGGCGGCGACGGCAAAGGCAAGCTGATCCCGATGACAATTATCCCCCTCTGGGACCCGCATTTGGCCGCGCAAGAGGTGCATCGGTGCGCCGCCAAGGGCAGCCATGCAATGACCTTCAGCGAGAACCCATTTCATCTCGGCTTGCCATCGGTCCACGACAAGGATCGTTTCTGGGACCCACTGTTCCAAGCCTGCCAGGA
>JAYTKG010000102.1:0-1699 GCA_043730435.1 Acidimicrobiia bacterium
GTCGAACTGGCCAAGCACGGTGCAACGGTCATCGTGAACGACCTCGGGTCATCGGTTGGTGGCGAAGGATCCGGTCGTGACGCCGACGTGGTTGCCGACTTGATCCGCTCCCGTGGCGGCGTGGCGTCATCGAACTACGGCGATGTCAGCGACGAGGAACAAGCGGCCGCCATGGTGCAGCAGGCCATCGATGAATACGGCCGCCTCGACATCCTGGTCAACAACGCCGGCATCGTGCGCGACCGGGTGATTTGGAACATGTCGGCCGACGACTTTGATCTCGTCATGCGAGTGCATGTGCGTGGATCTTGGCTGCTCTGCCGGGCCGCATCGCAGCATTGGCGTGATCGGGCCAAGGCTGGCGACGGCAAGGTATTTGGCCGCATTATCAACACCACGTCCGGCGCCGGTCTGCTCGGCAACTTCGGCCAGACCAACTATGCGACGGCCAAGGCCGCTCTCGCCGGCCTGACGCTCACGCTGAATTTGGAGCTTGCCCGCATCGGCGTGACGGTGAACTGCATCAGCCCTGGCGGTATTACTCGCCTGTCAGCCGGCGTTGCCGGTGACGGAAGCGCGGTGCGTGAGCCCGACGAGTACGGCGACGA
The DNA here is from genome assembly GCA_043730435.1 of Acidimicrobiia bacterium. GTDB lineage: Bacteria > Actinomycetota > Acidimicrobiia > Acidimicrobiales > Ilumatobacteraceae > JANMCE01. The sequence goes on from JAYTKG010000102.1 coordinate 609, forward strand.
CGAATTCGAGGCTATGGACCCGTCGCTGTGCTCACCGGTCGTGGCCTGGCTGTGCAGCGATGAGGCCAGCCATGTGAGCGGCCACATCATCCGGGCCATGGGCGAGCGACTCTCCCTGATGGGTGGCTGGACGCAAGACATCACCATCCTCAACGGCGGTAAGCGATGGGACGCCACCAAACTCGGCGACCGTTTCGCCACCGAAATCTTCAAAACCCGCGCCCCCGGCCTGCAACCTTTCAGCTAACGAAGACCTCACCGACGACTTCGGCATCTGAACGACCAGAGTCAATGAAACGTTGCTCGGCACCACGCGCATCTGGTGAGCGGCCACGCGCTTCTCGACCCCGACCCGTGTCCCTAAGGACCTGATGCTCGAAGCTGCTCGCGGCTGATAGCCTTTCATCATGGGACCGAGGGTGATGTCAGCCGCAGAACTTGAGCGCCTCACCCCGGCCGAGCAAGACGCCGTTTTTCAAGCCAGCATCGTCCGAGATCTCAGCCTCGTACCACCTGCGTTCCTCGCACGGGTCCGCGAGCGCGCCGCCGAGCACATCAAAGCGAACGAAGCCGACCCGACGCAGTGAGTGCCATGCGCGTGCGCGCAACGGCCAGGTTCTTCGAAGATCTTGATCGCCAGTTACCGTCCGAACGCGGGCGACGCGGCGAACCATCAACGAACGACTTCCAAACCTTCGAGCTGCTCCGCATCGTCGAAACGTTCGCCGAGCAGTTCTACACGCTGCCCGAACTCTTACCAGGCCGGCCCGACTACCGGCTCCTCATCGCCACGGGAATCGTCGTTCCAGCGTTCTCCGTCCTTGGGCAACTCGCATCAGACGGCGCTGTCGAACTCATCCAACTCGACATCGACCTAAACGCAGGCGACTACACCGACAGCAACGACGACGACTGACGTCCTACGTCCCTCCCGCACCACATGCGGTGCTCCGAAGCCGACGCACCAACACGGTGATAACGCCAATTATCACACACTCTAACCTCCGGAGAATAGCGGCTATTGTCCTACAAATTAGCGTGCCTTGCGTTCTCAGGTCCGGGACTCCGGGCCTAGGGCTGGCAGCCCTAGG
>JAYTKG010000103.1:0-17272 GCA_043730435.1 Acidimicrobiia bacterium
CGTGATGGAACGCATCGGCGAAATCGGCCTACGGCGTGCGCTTGGTGCCGGCAGACGCCACATCGCAGCCCAGTTCCTCACCGAGAGCGCCTTGATGGGACTCTTCGGCGGCATCATCGGGGCCAGCCTCGGCTCAAGCGCCACCGTTTTGGTGGCCATCTATCGCCACTGGACGCCGATCCTCGAACCGATAGTGCCGCTCCTCGCCCCGCTCGTCGGCACCGGTATCGGGCTGATCTCGGGTCTGTATCCTGCGTGGCGCGCTGCCCGGCTGCAGCCCGTAGAAGCGCTGCGATCAGCGATCTGACCCTGCGACCTCGTTGACTCTTTACGCCAGGCGGAGCGCGGTGAAGACCGCCATGCCGACCACCATCATGGCCAGCATGTTGCGGGTCTTGGCGAACACTGCGCCTGCGGCCACGACCGCCCAGATACGGTAGTTGTGCATGCTGAGCGCACTCGCCCCGTGTTCGGTGAAAATCGCCGGCGCCACGATGGCCGCCAGCGCGCAGACGGGCGCGTGACGCAGCGATCGCTGAAAGCGGGGTGGGAGCTTCACCGACTCGGGCAGGAAGGCGAAGCTAGCTCTGCTCAGAAACGACACCGCCGCAACACAGCCGATAGTGACGACGAGATAGGGCACGTCGTGTACGCCCGTCATGAGGTCTCCACCGTGTGAACTGCGGGCGACGTTCGTCGATCAAGAACCGATTCGACGGCCAGGGCCGCGGCAAGACCACAGACGATGGATGCCAGCAGACCCAACCGCAATGGCACTCGAATAGTGAGCACCGCGAGCACACTCGTGACGATCAATCCGACGACCGCTGGCACGTTGGTGAGCATCGGAATGAGCACCGCAGTGATGGCGAGCGCCGCGGCCAAGTCGAGCCCCCACGAGGTCGGGGCCAGGCTGCCAAGCAGGATGCCGGTCACCGCGGCGACGTGCCACACGACGAAGCACGTGAGCGCTGCACCGTAGTAGAAGCCCCAGTGCATCTCGTTTCCGTCGTGCTCCACCGCACCGAAGCGTTTACTGAACAGCACGAAGGGCAGATCACCCTGGAAGTAGGCGCTGGCAAGTCGCTGGCGAAGCGGGAGCCGAGCAAAAGCGCCACGAACACCAGCGGAGAAAATGACGAAGCGCAGGCTAATAAACGTGGCCGTCACCATCACCACGGGCCACGGTGCATGCACGAGGATGAGCGGCAACGTGGCCAACTGCGCCGTGCCAGCGTAGGCCACCAGGCTGAACACCAGCGCTACACCAACGGGTAGCCCACCTTTCACCATGGCCACGCCGGTGACGATTCCCCACGCCGCCAACGCCAGCGTGGCGGGCGCCATCGAGCCGATGCCCTCCCTGACACTCCCCCGATCAAGAGGAGGAAACAGGCGTGTCACATGGTCATGGTACCGGGCATGTTCCGCAGAGCGCGATCCGGGCGTTCTGGCATCGAGAACGTGAGCCAGCAAATTTGATCTCGTCCGAGCCGTACCACCGGACGCAACCAAAGGTAACGTGGAGCATCGACGTGCGGAATGGAGTGGGTGTCTCGTGATCCTGTCGCTCGGAGCGGCAGTCCTTGCAGCCTTTATTTACGGCGCGGGCGCGGTGATGCAGGCGGTGGGAGCTCGCCGGGCCTCCTCCACCGTGCCTGGTCGAGCGAGCTTTCTGCTCGTCGCCCGCCAGATGCCCTACCTGGGTGGGCTCGGCTGCGATCTCGTGGCATGGGCATTGACGGTCTATTCGCTGCGGCGCCTCCCGTTATTCGCAACCCAGACCATCGTGGCCAGCAGCCTGGCGGTCACCGTGGTGCTGGCCCATTTCGTGATGCACACCCGGCTTCATCGCACCGATCTGGTGGCCATCGCGCTGACGGTAATCGGCATGGTGCTGATCGGTGCGTCGGCCGATCTGGACACGGCCGAGTTACCGTCGAATCGCGTCAGTATGGCGGTACTGCTCGCTGTCCCGATCGTCGCTGCCCTGAGCGCGTTGCTTGGTCGCATCTCACCATTTGTGTCCGCAATCATTGCCGGACTGTCATTCGCCAGCAGCTTGTTCGCGGCGCGTGCCACGCATGTCGATGAGGGCTTGCTGCACGTGGTTCGATCTCCCCTTGCCTGGGCCATAGTCGGGTTCGGCACGATTGGACTGGTGTCGTACGCGCGGGCGCTGGAGGCAGGCCACGTCGGCTCGGTCACCGCTGTGATGTGGGCCACCGAGATCGTGGTCGCCACCACAATTGGATGGTTGGTGCTCGGTGACAATGTGCGCCCCGGCTGGCGAACGGCTGCGGGCTTGGGCGTCATTCTGGCCCTGTCGTCCACCATCAGCTTGGCCCGATCCCAGACCAGGGCCTGAAAAGCTCTCGTCTCACCAATCCTTCCGGGCTTCAGCGCGAACGTTCCCGACCTCTTCGTCTGGTAGGGGTCGAGGTCGCTCACTGTCAGCGGCCCGTGTTGATCTGTCCGACGACCGAGGTCGGCGTAACCCTCGCCAGCAAACGGCCCTCGTCCACCATCGCCTGGCGGTACTCGGCCCAGTTCGGGTGCGGCTTACCGGCGACCGCTTCATAGTAGGCAACCAGCTGATCGTTCACCGTGTCATCGGTTGCGGTGGTGAACGATGTGAGTTCGACGTGACCATCGAAGGACAGATACGACCACGAGGTCCGATCGGTCAGATGCAGAACGACGCGGGGATCTCGCTGCATGTTCTTCGTTTTCGCCCGGTCGTGCGTCAGCGAAATCAGCATCGACGCGCCGTCACTAAAGTAGGAGATGTCCGAGGACTGTGCTCGCCCGTCGGCGCGAAGCGTGATCAATACGCCTTCGGTTCTCGTCGCTGCCCACGCCAAAGCTATTGCCAGATCCATATCGGCTCCCATCGTTGGTGGTACCAAACGCTAGAACGTTCCGTGTAGGCCCGCCTGTTCGGGACGCTGCGAGCTCCGTCGAACTATCCCCTGCGGCCGTAGACCTCCAACTCTCAGAGCCGGATGGCGGCGCCGAGCGCTATGTCTAGGAGATGTTCCCGGACCGACGTTTGGCGGTGCCAATCACGGTGGTCCCATGAGCCGGCCGAGAGATCATCACCGCAGTACAGCACCTGGCCGTATCGAGCACCACGAAAAGCTGCGACCGCGAACAATGCCGATGCTTCCATCTCCACCGTAAGGCAACCTTGTTCACGTCGCCGGCGAACTTTGGCTTCGGTCTCGCGATAAAACGCGTCCGTCGTCCATGTCATGGCTTCTTCGAACGGCACTCCCTGCGCTGTGAGTTCGGCGTGAAGTGCGGCAACAACGTCCTGGTGAGGCGCTACGTCGTCGTCATGCGATGCATAGTGATAACTCGTGCCCTCGTCACGAATTGCCGCGATAGGAATCACGACATGCCCGACGTCGAATCCTGGCCGGATGACGCCTGCGCCACCGACCCCGACGACGGTGGTGCATCCGTGGGCAATAAACATCTCGAGGCTGCCAGCCGCAATAGGTGCACCGACACCTGGGCACGCAAGAGCGACTTCCACACCGTTGTGCTCAATGACGACTACGGGATGCGGACCGTGTTCGAACTGGATGTTGTAAACGACCTCTTGTTCAACCATTCGTTCGCGTACAACGTCACCGAACCAACACAACACCCCCACACGAGGTAGGACGACTGATCGACGATCGTGGGCGGGATTGATGACGGCTATTGGATTCGGATCGAACTCATGGAGCGGCAAGTGCATGAGTCAATTTGAGTCTACGAACACTGCGCCGTCCACCGGTTTACTCAACGCTTGTTTACTGCGACCGGTGCGGAGATAGTGGTCGAACCGGAGCGGGAGTGGACGAGGGGCGGGTCGCAGATGAGTTGATCCCGACCGGAACGCTTCGCCTGATAGAGGGCATGATCGGCTCGTGAAAGGGCGACGGTCGGGTGCAAAGACGGCTCACCGGCGACGAGGCCGGCCGAGATCGTGAGTGGCCCCACACCGACATCCAGGGCGTGCACCGCGGCGCGGATACGCTCCACGATTCGGACGGCGCCGTGATAGTCGACGTCACGCAGCAGCACCGCGAACTCCTCACCGCCGATACGGGCCAGGCAGTCCGATGCTCGAACTTCGGTGTTGGCCGCGGCGGACAACGACACGAGCACCCGATCACCGGTCTGGTGACCGAACTCATCATTGATCCGTTTGAAGTAGTCGACGTCCAGTATCACCAGGTACCACGGACTGGACGCCGCGTCGGCGTGCTGCAACTCATCGAGAAGCTCCATAAAGTGGCGCCGGTTGTGCAGCCCGGTGAGCGGGTCCCGTCGAGCCACGTCGTGCAGCTGCTCATTCATGGCGTGCAACTCGGTGTTGGCCGACTCGGCCCGGGCCTTGGCCGACTCCAACTCGCGGGCTAGCGATTCGTTGACAAGGCGTCCCGCAATCGCACCGCGTAGTTCTCCGCTGCTCACCTTCAACGCCTGCGCCGCGAAGATGTAAATAAGCACGATTCCAACGCCTGAGGTGACTCCCCATCGGCCGCCGCTGTTAAACGCCCAGATCCCCATCAGGGAGAGCGCTGGGATCGTAAAGGCTCTGGCAATAGCGGGGATGGCGCAGGCAGCCAGCGAGGCCACCGTGCTGATTGCCACCACCGAGGTGGTGATCAGCACCAGGTACTTTTCTTCCCTCACCTTGGCGATAAACGGCAGACCACCCCAAAGCAGTCCCTCGGCGAATTCGATTGCAAGATACCGCCGGCGGGGCCACGGGTTGGCGAGGTCGTCGTTGCGCACAAGAGCCCGGCCAATCATGCGGATACAGATGCGGACAAGTGCCACCGCGAGCGAGCCACCAGGACACGCCCACCGCAAGACTCATCTGGCCGACCAGAGACACCGCCAGCAAGGCTGCGGTGATCATGCCGGACACGGTGCGAATCCACGTGGACATGACCGCCTGGCGGATGCACTCACGTTCGATAGCGAATCCATCAAGCAGGACGGCGCTGTTTGGCGGCCCTACTTGTGCAGTCATACTCCTCATATCGGCTCGGGAGCGAGTTGTATGACACGAGCGTCGGATGAACCGAGCAAGCTTTCGTTAAGGTCCCGCAAACGTCAGACGCGGGCGACGTCGACCGAGACCGAGAGTTGTTGTTCGACCGTGGGGCCGAAGAGGACACCGCGCAGGGGTGCGACATCGGTGTAGTCGCGACCCCATGCAAGGGTCACGTGGCGTTCGGGTGGGGCCTGGTCGTTGGTCGGGTCGAGGTCGAGCCAGCCCCACCCCGGGATGAACGTGGCGAACCACGCGTGGGAAGCATCCCGGTCAGCGTCTCCATCTCAGCCATCGTCACAACAGTCTGCCTCGTTTCCTGTACCAGTCGTGCACGTTGACGGCAGGTCTATCCAACGAGTGTTTCGGCAGTGTGTGCCCGTGTTACCGGACCGTGAACTCTGGGTCGTTAACCTGCGCCCCATGACTCCAGATGGCGAACTCATCCCTGACGAAAAGATGCGACGTCACCTTCGGTTGCCGCAATGGCATCATCACCCCGGCGTGCGAAGCGGCGATCAACTCACCCGCGGCGAACGCGCTGCCGACAAGCTGCGTAACGGCATGGGATCATGGGGCTTCGTGTTCAGCGCGCTCATCTTCCTCTTTGGGTGGATGCTCGGGAATCGCAACGTGGGCTTCGACAAGTACCCGTTCATTCTGCTGAACCTGATCTTGTCCTGCCTGGCCGCCATGCAGGGTGCAATCTTGTTGATCGCGGCCAAACGCGAGGACCAGATCTCGTCCGAGCTGGCCACCCACGACTACGCCACCAATGTCGAAGCGAACAACATCGTGAAGGCCATTCATGAGTTGACCCAGGAGATCCACCAGCACGTCGTACAGGATTCGTCAAGGTAAGGATCGCGGCCTCAAGCAGGGCGCCGGTCTGGGCACTCAGCCAGTACCGAGTGGTCAGGGTGGCGGTGTCGTCACCGTTACCTCATAGGTGAGGTACATCGGTCGGCCATGTTTGTCGGAGTAGGTGATGAAGACACCGCCGGGATGTAACTGCTGAATGTGTTGCAGGTCGGCTGCTCGAAATGCCAGAGCGATGACGAGAACGGGCCTGGTTGCCATGGCAAGCGCGGGGACGAGCGCTTCGAATCTTTCGGAAGATGCCAGGTCCGATTGATCGCCACCGTTGGTGAGGAGTCGCATCGCACCGTTGTCGACCCGAAGTGCGTCACCGCCGATGAGGAACACGCGGTGCGAGAGTGACTGGTGACCAATGAGCGTTGCGATCTCTGTGATCCGTGCCAGCGGCTGATCATTGGCGAAGTCGACGAAGTAGCGGTTCCAGTTCGCGAAAGAGGTCGCCAAGGCCAGCGCAGCCACGACGTAGCGTGCGACGCGTCGACGGGTCGGCCATCTCCGATTTGCCGCATTCCAAAGGTATTGCGACGACACCCCGCCGCATACGAAGACCGCCGGGACGACCATGAGCAATCTCGGCCCATTTGGTGAGTCGATAGTGAAGATCCCGCCGAGCGTCACGCCCGCCACGATCCATGTCACCATCAACTGCGCAAAGACGGTTTTGGCCTCTCGACGGAACGCCGTCGACCACAGCACACACGCGATCCCGAGCCAGAACATCATCACGGTGATGCGATCAAAGGCGGGGAACTCGCTGGTATAGAAGGTGGATCGATCGCCCGAGTTGAGGAAGAAGCCGACATTGCGAAGCGTCTGTGTCATCAAAAGAGGCACCAGATCGTGTGGCAACGTTGCGCCCACCCCCAACTCATGGAACAGTCCCGCTGCGCTGAACACACTGACGCGCTGGGTGCGAGTTCCGAGGGCCTCGGGATACCGCAGGTAATGGAGCGCCAGCGGGGCAACGGCCACGATGGTCGCGCCGATCGCCGCCCCGATATCCCGAAGCCGGGCAAGTCGGTGAACGCGTAGTATCACCAGGATCGGCAGCATGAGCACCAGCAGGACTCGCGATCCGTAATAGAAGTACTGGCTCACACCGACCGTAAGTCCGAACAGCACGAATATGGTGACGTAGGAACGCGGCGGATCCGACGGTTCGGCCGCTTGTCCAAGCGTCACGGCCGCAAAGACCAGCCCCATCGCCACGGCGATCAACGTCGCGCTCTCGATGTTGTTGAGCGCGACGCGGCTGTAGTGGATGTGGAAGTGCGAAACGCACAGGAGTCCGCCGGCTACCAGCCCGGCCACTCGTCCCCAGCCCAATCGGCCGATGAGGTACACCGCGGGGGCGGCTAATGAGCCAAAGACGGCCGAGAGCAGCCGGAGGCCCGTGATCGAGTCCCCAAAGACGGCAAGCGCACCGGCCTGCACGTAATGGAACAACGTGGGATGGTCGAGAAACCCCGTGCCGAATACAGGCAGCGGTCCGGCAGCGGCGCCGGCAGGGTTGAGGGCCTGTCGGGCGAGCAAGCCCATCTCTCCCTCGTCACCGTGCAACGACGGCAATGTCCGTCCGAGATGATGTACCCGGATGGCAAGGGCTGCTGCAGCTAGTAATACGAGCGCTGCGGTGTCGATCTGCCGCCAGCCCACTACGTGCCTGATGCGACGCAACCAGCCCGAACGACGGTCGTGAACCACACCTGCGGCCGCAGCGCAGAACATACTGCCGAGCCATAATCCGCTGCCCCACCAACTGGGATCGCGGTGCCCGATCACGACGGCTGCGGCCAACGTAAGCGCCGTCGTGGCTCCTACCGCGGCCCACCATGTTGGCGCCGCTGAATCCATAGGTTCGGAGGGCGAAGCAAGGTCGCGCAGAGGTGTCACAGCCAACGGCGACCTTACCCGGCAATGAACGCCGAACGGACCAGGACATGTTGCCTGCACGAGTACTATGCGGTTCGTGAGCGCACACGGCGGTGAAATCACGATCGTGCTTGTCGTACCCTGTTTCAACGAGGCGTCAAGACTTCAGACCGACCGACTTCTTGAGCTCGATGAGGCTGGAATCGGGCTGGTCCTCGTTGATGACGGCTCGACCGACGACACTCGAACCGTGCTTGAGCAATGGGCTTCTTCGCACGACCGTACGACGGTGCACATACTCGATCGGAACTCCGGCAAAGGAGAAGCCGTACGGGTTGGCCTGCTCGCCGCTATGGCGCGCCGGCCCGGGTGGGTCGGCTTTGTGGACGCTGACTTCGCCACTCCCCCGGCGGCACTGCTGCGTCTGATCGAACTTGCGCGTCAGCGTGACGACCTTGAGGTGGTGCTCGGTTCCCGCGTGGCGATGCTCGGCCGTGATATCGAGCGTTCGGCCTTTCGTCACTACACGGGACGCGTCTTTGCAACCTTTGCTGCTGTCCTGCTCGGCTTTCAAATCTACGACTCGCAATGCGGCGCGAAGCTCTTCCGGTGCACCGACGCTCTCGGGCGGGCGCTTAATGAACCCTTCGCCAGTCGTTGGGGTTTCGACGTCGAGCTGATCGGTCGACTCGTTCGTGGCGGCACACCGGTCAACGCGTTCTGGGAAGAGCCACTCGAGTGCTGGCACGATGTCAGCGGCTCCCGCCGTACGATCTGGGCGTCGGTTCGAAGCTGTTTCGAGCTGGTTCGGATCCGGGCGCGATTGCAGCGCTGGAGATGAAGGAGCTTACGGCGCACCACGAATCGGTCCCCCCTGACGATGTTGGCGATCACCTCGCGGTAACGCCCCGGGGGCGCCATTGGCGACCCGACCCGTGGGCGACCGCAGTCATCATTTTGTCGGCTTTTCTGCATCTGTGGGATCTCGGGAAACGCCCACTCGCCCACGACGAAGCCATCGACGCCTGGTTCTCTTGGCAGGCGCACACCACGAACCTCGTTGCCTACAACCCGGTGTATCACGGGCCGCTGCGTTTCTACCTCGAAGGTTTCGTACTCGGTCACTTCGGCACGACACCCGCGTGGGCTCGTGCCGTCGCAGCGCTCGCTGGCATCGCGGCAACAATCGTCATCGTTCGACAGCGGCGGCTCCTTGGCCGTCACGGTGCGGTTATCGCCGGGTTGCTGTTCACCATCAGCCCCACCATGCTGACGGTGACCCGCACTGGTCGCGAGGACTCCCTCGTCGGTCTGGTGTCACTGGGGCTGATTCTTGTGGTCGCCCATGCGCTGCTCGACCCGAAGCCTCGTCATGTCGCGGGGGCGGGTGCGCTGCTCGCCCTCAGCTTCACCCTGAAAGAAACCACCTTCATCCTCGGGTTCGCCGGCACATGCTTCGTCGTTGTACTGACGTTTGTGGCATGGAGATCGCCCAGCGGATCGGCACGACTCCTCTTCTCCAGACTGCGCACCCTCGGCACGGTGCCGTGGATGTGGTTCACGATCGTTTTCATCGCCATCACGATGGTTGTTTTCAGCGCTGGTTTCCGCTACGGATCGGGCTTCGGCAGCGGTCTCATAGACGGCATCAACTACTGGCTGACGCAGCATGAGGTGGGTCGGGGCAGTCAGCATTGGTATTTCTACGGCACGATCTATCTTGGCTATGAATGGCTGCTGCTGATGATCGCGTTCGTTGGCGCCGTCGTGGCGTTCCGCAAGCGGTCAATAGTCGGCGGGTGGTTCGTCACCGCGGCAGTGGTGCAGTTCGCAGTGTATTCGTGGGCGGGTGAGAAATTCGCGTGGCTCGCGATGCATCCGCTGATTCCGGTCGTGCTCGTCGCTGGTGTCGGTGGACAGGCCGTCACCGACCGGGTGGCAACCGCCTGGGCTTCTCGTCGGCTCCGATTTGTCCCGGTCGTCGCCGGTGGCATCGCAGCGGTGCTCACCACCGTCGCTGCAGTGCGACCGGCGATCACGAACGGAGCCGACACACGCGAACTCCTCGTTACCGTTCAGACCCAGACCGCCGTGGCCAAGCTCACCGACGCCATGGCGGCGGGCCGACGAAGTGGCCAGCTCGGGTCGATCCTCGTCGATGAACGTGACAGCGGATCATGGCCCTGGGCGTGGTACCTCCATTCGTTCGACAAGGTCACCTGGGTGACCATCGATCCGACCCAGCCGCTTCCAACCGGATACGACGCCTACATCGTGAGCGCTTCGACCGATCCCCCAGCGGTCCCGGACGGGTACGTCATCAAACGGTTCCCGCTGCGAGGTTGGTGGTTGCCCGATTACGACAAGGCTGGGGTCGTCGACATTCTGCGCTGGTTCGTGACCCGACAGCCGTGGAGCGAGCAGGGCACGTCGGATCAGTACCTCATCACCCGGACGACGACACAGTTGGTAGCGGCCGTAGGCGGGTGACACAGGCATGATCGACGGCCGCGACGAAGAACACGCCTGGTTCGGGGCCTGTGGGGGCGGATCGGTCGGCGACAAACCTGATGGTGAGGCATTCGAATGTTCGCAGTGTCGACGCCGCGGCGTACGACGCAAGCAAGCGTTCCTGCGTGCCGAACACGACATATTCGATCCGGTAGGTGGCGAGCACACGTGCCATGTCCGCCACATTCGTGGTGGTGTAAAGCGTCGTGAGATCGGCGACCCGCTTATCGATCGCCGGTTCGTACGCTCGGCGTTGCTGACGCTCGTGATAAGGCCACCCGATTGGCGACGGCAGCCCCGTCAACCATGACATGCGGCTCGTCCAGCCGTAGTCGACGCCGGGCGCCTCAGCGATCGGATGGATACCGGCAACGTTGGCGCGCAGCCAGTCGGCAAGGGCGACATCGTCCCCCGGCACGAACCGTTGGCCGTCGACTTCCATTCCGAAACCCGGTGAGAGCAGCGCGTCACCGGCCAACGAGAGCCCCGGTTCGCTGAGACGATCGGCGAGCCGCACCGGTGTGGCCCACCACCAAAAGGCGCACGAGAGGATTCCGACGATTGCCACAAACGCCAGCGCAACCCGTCGAAGCCCCGCTCTACGATCGAGATGCGAGGCGACCACGACGGCCGATCCGACGGCCAAGACGAGCCAGGACTGATACCAGAATTTGAAGACGGTATTCATGCGGCCGCCGTCATTGCGAACGGTAAACAACTCGACCGACGCCTGCATCATCCAGCCGAGGGCGAGCACGAGCGGACCGACCGCTGCGAGGCCGCCAGCCTTGATCTTGCGTCGCTGCCATGCCATCCAGGCACAGCCGAACGCAAGTGATGCGGTCAGCTGGAACACCGCGAAATCGGGCCGAACGAGGGTGTAGGCCAGCTCTCCCACGACCAACGTGAGCACGACCACGTGAGCAGTCGTGATCCGCCGCCAGCGTCGCCTCGACCTCTCCACCGCCTCACTGGCCGCGTCGAATACGACGAGCGCGCTGAGAGCGACGAACGTGCCGTAATGACGCAGCCAACTGGCGACCGGCGTCCTGAGCTGGGCAGGGTCGAAGCCGGCGTCGAAGACCTCGCCTCTGCGCACGTAGGGCCAGAACACGATCACCAGCACCGCTGCGAACATCCCGACCGGAACCACAAATGGCCGCCACGCCGATCTGCGCCACCCCGCCGATCTACGCCACCATGCCAGCACCACGGCCGACCCAACGAGCACAAGCACCAGCGGGAAGTCCCACGTGTTCGTCATACGCACGAACCCGACGACGACCCCGAGCGCGGCGCCAAGAAGCACCGCGTCGCGGCCACGGTCGGCCCCTGACAGGGCGTCGTGCCAGGCCCAGGCGAGCACCCCGACCGCGAGGATGAGCGGGATGTCCATGAGGTGTGGATGCAGGTCGGCGAAGAGCAGCGACCAGGCGGGGAACTCGGTGATCGCTACGGACTCGGGGATCACACGGCTGAGAACCCACCAGTCGAGCCGCCCGGTGCCGAAGCGCCCACTCACCTTCCTCCACAGCGGCGGGACGATCGCCGCGTTGCTGGCGAAGAGCACGAAGAAGGTGGCCAGGAAACCACCATGGATGGCAGCGCGCGCCGATCTGGCTCGGTGTCGCCAGCGCTGGTGGAAGCCTCCCACGAGCGCGGAGCCAAGGGTGAACGCCGAACCCGCGCCACAGGCGCCGACCACCGCAATGCCGAGATTGAGGACGAGGCCCGGCGTAGTTCGCAAAAGCCGGGCCGGTGCCATCAGCACGTACCACCCGCCGTAGTAGTAGTTGATTGCGCCACCGGAGAACCACGGGTCATACACCGGCAGCGTTCTTGAGCGTAGGACCGCGGTGAGAAATGCCAGCTCGAAGGGTTTTTCACCGCTCCTATTGGGATGCCACAGGTCGGGGTTGGCGGCTCGCAGGAGCACCAGGGCGACAAAGCATGCGACGGTGAGGGCCTCGACGCACAAGAAGATGCGCCGTCGTGCCCGCCAAAGCTCAGCGAGTTCGGCGCGCCGACACCACGCCCGCCAACTGGCTCCCGCAACGAACGCCGACGCGAGGAGGGCAAAGAGGCCGCGGTCGAGCGCGCGGCCGAGCCATGCGGCGCTCACGAACGTCGCGAGCGCCATGGTCACGAGCCCCAAGATCTTCGATACGCCCAGGCCAGCGTCCGGGAGACGGCGCAAGAGCGGGAAAAAGAGCACGAAGGAGGCGGCACCGAACAGCTCGATGAACGCCAGGAATCCGACAGTGTGGAAGAGGCCTGAGCCGTTGACCGAAAACGCTTCGTCATACGTCGGCCCGCCGGCATTGAGACGCTGTTCGTCGGGGGTGAGGGTCAAGCCGTTGGCGGCCCCCCGATTGGGGTCGACGGCCACGGCCGTCGCGGCAGCGTCGACCTTGAGCGTGTCGAGCAGTTCGGCGCGCTCGACGACGCGCACCTTCTTCCAGATGCGAACCTCGGGGTGGTCATAGACGCTGAAGGCCTCTTCGGCTCCGACTTCACCGAGCCGCCACGGTCCGAGTTGAATGCCGCTCCGGAACGTCGCGACTCGCTGGAAGCCGGCTCGTCCGGAGTCCAACGCGTCGAAGAAGGCGATGGTGGACGGGAAGCGCGCCGGCATCCGTCTCACCACACCCCAGATCCGGGGTGACGACTCGATGACGTAATCGATGCGGGCAAGTTGGTCAGCGAGCTTCACCGTCTTGGCCACGCTGTCGGGATCCACCAGGTTCAGCTGCTCGATCGGATACGCACTCGCATCGACACCGGGCAGGGACAAGGGCAGGGAATCGTCCCAGGCCTCGGCCGAAACGACGCTCTTGGCAGGGATGTGCTTGGCGATCCAGCGCGTAGCGGTGACCCGGGTGTTGTCGGTTGCGTACACGCCATGCACGAATCCGACGCCCCACACTGCCGAGAGGCCGACCGCCACCAGGGCCACTGCTGCCGCGGCGCGTTTACCGGGGCGTGGGGCTCGCCGGGATGCTCGAAGCATTGCGGCTACTCCCAGGCCGGCGATGGCGTAAAACGCTGGCAACATCGGATAGAAATATCGGCCCGTCGGCCAGGCCGTGGCCGTCACGTAGACGAAGGGAATGGCCACCGCGGCGGCGACGGTGGCGGGCGTCCAAAGCCCCACCGAACTGATAAGCCAACTGAAGCGTCTGCCCCGGCCCACACCCCAGTGGTTGAGTGCCATCACCGAAGCACCGAGGCCGAACGTGAGCAGAGCGCCGGGTCCGAGCGAGAACCGACCGAGCCAGAGAAGCGGCTGCAACACCGGTGTACGACCCACCCACTGAAACGACGGTGGCCAGGTGTCGGTCGTCAGCCGCCCCAAGCGGCGCACATCGTGGAGGAAATGAGCCGACGGGCTGATCCCCAACCCGTTGAACGCACTCGGCTCAAGCACGCGAAACGTCACGAGCGCACCAACGGCCATTCCGACAAGACGCACGACATCGCTGCGACGGCGGTAGCGCCACAGAAGGAGCACGCCACCGACCGCCGGGACGGACACCACGCCGACAGCCGAGAGCTTCGCCGCAATCGCGAGGCCGCTTGCGGCACCGACCACGACGCCGGTCTGCCACGCCCGGCGCGAACTCGCGCCACGGTCGAGTCGCAGGGTTGCGAGCACCGCCAGAGCTGAGCCGAAACCCACCAGCGGCTCGCTCCCAAGAAAGTGCGAGTACTGGATCGACAGAACACAGGTGGCGTACAGACCGGCCGCGATTATCCCCGCCTTCGGCCCGCCGAGCCGCCGGCCGATGGCGGCGACGACCACGATCGTCAGGGTGTCCAACAGTGCACCAATAACTCGCCCGACGAGATCCACTTGGTATCGGCTGTCGAAACGGGCCCGGCCAACATTATCGATCAAGGGAATGCCAACGGCATTGAGGCCGTGGGCGATGAGGCTTGCTGGTTGCGTCCCGACTTCCACCCCTTCGTGCAGCCAGCCACTCGCCGAGCGCGCCACCGTGAGCGAGATCGGTCCGTACAGGAACTGGTCGTTCACCTGATAGGGGTTCGACGGGCTTCGCTGGCCGTCGAGCCAGTCGAGCATGGGTCCGAAGGCGGTGCCGTGGGGTGCTGGCTCAGGAGCCTTCGCCAGGGCATCTGCGGTGATAGCCCAGAACCGTTCGTCGGGATGCTGGTGCTGGCGCTGGTCGAAGTCGACGTTCCACAGGCGCAGCACCAGGCCGACGAGTGCGGCGATGGTGACGAGTGCGCGGAACCACTGGGTGGATCGAGCGGGCTCGGTTTGGTGCACTAGGGCCGAGGGAACGGAGTGAACGACTGGCGGCCAAAGGCAACGGTTTCGCGCGTGGCTCGCACCACAGCCACGGAAAGCCGCCGAACATTGAGCGTCGACGCGCCGTGCGTTCGAGGCAGGTGGGTGGTCTCGAGTTCCACCAGGCGGGCTTGGCTGCGTGCGGCGCCGATCACGAGGAGCAACGATGGCGCGAACGCAGATGCCGGCATAAGCGGGGCGAGATGGGTGAAGAGCGAGCGGCGCACGAGTTTGAACGGCACGTTGCCGTCCGGGACCCGGCGCCGGGCCATCAGCGACACCACCACTCGCGTGAATCTGGTGAGTACGAGCCGATGCCACGGGTCATGGCGATCAAGCCGCATACCGAGCACCAGGTCGGCGCGTTCGCGCGACGCCCACAGCAATTTGAACTCCGACACGTCGACCTGGCCGTCGCTGTCGAGGTGAAAAATCCATTCCCCTCGTGACTCGTCAAGCCCGCGGCGTACCGAAGGGCCATGCCCCGAGTTGGTGTCGTTGGTGACGACTCGGATTCGAGGGTCGCTGGCGGCTTCTGCAGCGAGTACCCCCGCCGAGCCATCCTTCGAGCAGTCGTCGATGACGATCAACTCGCTGCCGGGCACGACATCGAGAACGTGCGTGCGGAGGTCGGCAATGACGTCCGAGATGCCGGCTGCCTCGTTGTAGACCGGCATGATGACTGACAACGGCACGGCGCAAACAGGCGCTGGATGCACCGGCAGTAGGGTCACAGGCTCGGGGATCACAGGCTCGGGGATCACAGGCACTGGGATCACAGGCTCCATGCTTCCTCCGGCGTTCCATCGGTAATCCACCTGGCGGCGTCGACCCCCATCTTGACGGCGTGGTCCATGTTGCCCAGTTCGTACCGCCAGGCACCGAAACGGCCGCGTGCCAGTACCTTGCGTTCCATGAGCCACGGCTGGATGATTCGAAGCGCTGGATCACGACCCAGGGTGGGCACCGGGTAGCCGTAGTCGACTCTGTCGATGTGGACGCTCGCGATCGGAGCATCCGCTGGAACGAGCCCGTGACGACGCAGCGCCGCGTCGACGGACGATGCCAGGTCTCGTTCATCGATCGGACGCCAGTCGGAACTGGCGATCTCGGTCATCCAACTGCAGTACCGATCGGTGCGTCCGCCGGGCACATTGTTCGCCGCGTACTTGGCGAAATTGGTTGCCCGGTAGAACGGCACGTCAGGCTCGGGGAAGTACAGCCACGATCGTTCGTCGACCAGCGGCGTCTCGTAGCCGATGCCCACCACGGTGACGGTGTTGTGAACGAGTTCGAGCGCTGCATCCCGAACGTTGTTGTCGACAGGCGAACTGATGCGGTCGATGAGTTGGTCGAGGGCACCGGTCCAGACGAGGTGATCAAACTCGAGCGCTTCCCCCGAATCGAGCACGATGTGGCGGTTGTCCAGGTCAACTGAATGTACGCCGCTGGTGAGCCGGACTTGGTCGGAGATATCAATGGCGGCTCGGCGATAAATCTCACCGGTACCTCCCTGTTTCGGGAAGGCGAAGAGGTTGTTCGGACCCCAGGCCTCATCATCTACCCTGGTCACCAGGGATCGCACGGCGTGGCGCCAATCGACCGTGCTGACTCGTTCGGCGATCCACCGCGAACTCATCGCACTGGCCGGATGCGCCCACACTTTTTCGTTATACGGACGCATGAACAGCCCGACGATGCCGTCGCCAAACATCGCGTCCATCCAGGTGCCGAAGTCGGGAGCCCCCGAGGTTGCCGGGCGCGGGGCGTGCTGGGCCGCGATCAGGCCGACGATGGCCTCTTCGGCCATCTTGTCGGGGAGGCGGTGCAGATTGTTCTGCAGCGGATAGGGGATCCATTCCCCTCCGAGCCGTACGAACGACGAGCGCTCATGGCGTTCGACGTCCTCGCCGAGGACATCTGCGAGGAGCCGGTCGAATTCGCCATAGTGCGAGAACACGACGTGTCCGCCGCGGTCCCAGGTAAACCCAGCCGGGTCAACGAACGATGCCGCCAAGCCCCCCACGTGGCCTGAACGTTCTAACAGGACCACGTCCTCGTGTCCGAGGTCTCGTAACGTCCGAGCGCACGCCAGCCCGCACGGACCACCACCCACGATGGCCACCGTTCCCCCCGCCATTTTGAGATCCTATCATTTCCTTCCCAAACCCAGCGGGCGTCGGGTAAGCTACGCAACACAGTGATAATCGGCCCGAAGGCGGACGAATGAACCGGAAAGTCACACACCTTGTGTTTGCGGGCACACTGGTAGTTGCGTTTTCTGCCATGTCGAACTACGCCAGCGCAGACGCGCATAGCGATCCTCGTCGGCCCAAGCCTACGGCCACTCCGGCGAAGCACAAGCCCTGTAAGCCCGAGCGCCACGACGACCGCGAGCGGAAGAAGTGCCCGACGCCCACGGCTACCCCGACTGCGATAGCGCCCACGGCCACGCCCACCAACACACCGGGCAACACCCCCACAGCCACGCCCACCAACACACCCGGCAACACCCCCACAGCCACCCCCACAGCCACACCCACCAACACACCCGGCAACACCCCCACAGCCACACCCACCAACACACCCGGCAACACCCCCACAGCCACACCCACCAACACACCCGGCAACACCCCCACGGC
>JAYTKG010000104.1:0-4382 GCA_043730435.1 Acidimicrobiia bacterium
CACTCGGGCCATCCGCTTGTCGCGCTGCTTTCGAACCGTCGGCTGTCAAGCTGGTCGGGGTGGGGAGATTTGAACTCCCGACCCCCTGCTCCCAAAGCACCGTAGGGCACCTCCGCCACCAGGGCAAACGTGGCCTGAGCAGGTATTCGATGTGCGTGCAATACGGTTGGCTACGGTCCCGAACGGTGCCGTTGTGGTCTAGATGTGGTCGAGAGTGCCGTCATGGCTCCACGTTGGCGTGACACCCGGTCGCCATACTTGAAGTATGGCTGCAAAGCACACGCCTCCTGAAGTTGATCTTCGGACCTTTACATGTCCAACCTGTGAGACGGTCTCGACCCACCAGTGGACTCATCCGTCGCTGCCAAACGTTGGGCAGCTTCAGAAGTACAAGATGAGTTGGTGTCTCAAATGCGAGAGCGTCACGCTCTGGTGGCACTTCGAGATTCCCGAGCGAGACGGTATGCCCAAGTCCAGGTGGTACATGGTTCACCCGCAGCGATCTGGTGCCCCGCCGGCGAACCCCGATCTTCCCGACGACATTGCGAAGGATTACAAGGAAGCTGCTGCGACGCTCAGCGCCTCAGCGAGGGCATCTGCTGCACTTCTTCGGCTCTGCGTTCAAAAACTCTGTAAGCATTTCGGTCAACCGGGCAAGAACATCAACGACGACATCGCAGCGCTTGTGAAGGCCGGAACGATCCGCCCGATGATCCAGCAAGCGATGGACGTCGTGCGCATCGCAGGAAATGAAGCGGTGCATCCGGGCGAACTCAACATCGACGACGACCCAGAGTTGGCTCTAGAACTCTTCGCCTTCGTAAACCTCATCGCAGACGAAGCGATTAGCGGACCAGCACGTGCCACAGCCATGTACGAGCGAATGCCCAAGGCAAAGCTGGACGCCGTCGCACAAAGGGATGGAACGACGTGACCGGCTCAATGTCCGTGCTGGAGTTCGTTGCTTCGATACTCCGGTCGCTCGCATGGCCTCTCGCAGCGCTCGCACTGGTGCTGATCTTCCGCAAGAAGCTCAACGAATGGCTGAGCGAACGTCCTGATGAGGTGGAGCTCGGACCGCTGAAAGTAAAGTTTCAAAAGAAGGTCGCCGAGACCATTGAGTCGATTCCGACAGATGTGCTTGAGGAAAGCGTTATTCACTGGAGCGAGTCAACTGCGGCGGAGCGACAGGGGGATTCCGTTCGGAGAGAGATGGACGACCTTCGCCTCATGGCTCGGGAGCAACCTGAAGTGTCGATCATCCTGGCCTTTCGGGCCGTCGAATCTCGTTTGGTGTCGGCGCTCCATCTTCGAGCACCTGGCGTACCTCGAGCGGGTTTGACTGTGCGTCATCTGGCAGAGAGCGCTGTCGCAGCGGGCGTCATCGCACCTAGCACAGGCGAGGCCATCAGAAGGCTTGCCGACCTACAGAACGTGGCCAACGACCTGACGGGACACATCGATGAGGGCAAGGCGCTCGACTTTCTGGTGATCGCCAATTCTGTGATAGCGACAATCGCACGAGATGCGACTTTGCCCAACTGAACGTGTCGGTTCGTGTTCGGTAACTAACGATGCTTGAGGGCGGGGAACCTGGACTCGAGTACTCGGCGGTTCGGATCGTTGACTGGGATGCGACGTGCGTTGGGCTTGCCGCTGGAGACAGTGGGCAGTGGCTGGAACGGCAGCATGGGCTCGTCGTCCGGTACGAGGTACGGATAGCGGTCCAGCGTGGATGCGATCACATCGTCAAAGCCTGTGACCGTGCCATCGTCCGCAACCGTGACGGCTGATTGGTCGGCCAGTTTCCATGCGGCTTCTAGATCGGTCACCTTGCCCGCAGCGGCGACGAGGAAGGCGTTGTGGCGGCGTAGCTCGCTCACGGTCGTCTCAGCCGTGTCGGCTCGTTCCTTCTCAGCCTTGGCAGCCGTGCGGTAGCGGGCGCACTCGTTCGTGAGCGACTTGATGCGTGGGTTGCGAATCTCCGATTTGCTGAGCGGCTCGTCCTCGCCCGGCTCGTCGTCCTCGTCGCTTCCTTCGTTCTCATCGTCGCCATCCGCAGGTGAGGAAGGTGTCTCTGGGGAAAGGGAACCCTCACCTTCCTCACCTGCGGGCCGTGACGCACGTGCGCACACCAACACACGGCGTAGATCGTGAACGGGCAACATCACGCCTCCAGGTCGGTGACTCGGGCCTCAAGCGCCGTGATCTGGTGTTGGAGGTGGCGCACCACGACCAACACGTTCTCGGGCAAGACGGGCAACAGGCCGATGGCCCGGTCAACTTCTTCGTCGGTGGTGAGCGGACTGGTGGTGAGCACCTTGGCGGGCATAGCTGTCTCTCTTTCGTGATGACGTGTTCAGGATTCGTGCGTTTGCAGCCAGCCGTCTGTGAGCCAGCAGCGGTGACCCGTTGCGGCGCTCCAGTCGAAGCCGTTGGCGTCGTGTTCGGGCTTGGTGTAGATCGCTCCGGCGTCGATGGCGTTCAAGACGATGTGGATGGCCCAGAAGCGATGGTCGTAGCCGGTGAGCATCTGCACTGTGTTCACGAGGTCACCGACACCTACTGCTTCTCCGTAGTGCTCCTGCCAGTGGATGACGGCCGCTCGTGCGATGACGCCCTCGTTCAGGATGTGCGGTGGCACCTCACAACGCTCGGCCATCTCTGCCCAGAACAGGTAGCGCCGACGCAGGCGTAAGTAGGTGACGCTGTCCAGCGCTGCGACCAGACCGCCTTCGTGTTCGGTGCCGTCAAGAGACTGGCCGTAGAGCAATTTGACGCCACCCAAGACGAGCTCGGCGTCAACGGCGGCGAGCGCTTCCTCCAACGTGTCGTAATGGTCGGTTGCCACGAGGTAGCCAGCGAGGCGCAGCGCATCCACTGCCCATTCGTCGTCGTATCGGTCGAGGTAGCACCAAAGTCCTTCGGCGACCATCGTGTCGGTGCCGTTGCCTATCGTGAGTGCGAGCTCCAGTGAATCGTTCATGCCTGTTGCCTTTCAGAACGTGAAGGTGGGACGGATGAGAGGGAAGCGGGCGTGAGCGTTGTCGGCCCAACCGACCGGGTCGCCTTCGATGGATTCGATGAGCTCGGCCGAACGAGCCAGTTCGCCGGCGTCACCTTCCAGGCGGCGGTACTCGCTCCGCAGGGCGTTGAGTTGGTCGTTGGCCTCGGCAGCTGAGAGCCGGCCAGCCTTCGCCGCTGCGACGAGAGCGTTGGCCCGGTCACGCACGTTGCACAGTTCGGTGACTGTCTCGTTCCCGATGGCGCTGGCTTCGTTGAAGCGCTCGCTGATGAACGTGTGCGCCTTGGCGGTTGCGGCTTGTTCGGCCTCTTTGATCTCGCCATCCATCTGCGCCCACACGTCGGGGTTCAGCTGCGGGGCGAGGTCGGTCAGGTGCTGGCGTGCTTCGGCGATGGTGCGCTGCATCACGCACCGCCAACGGTCTGTCGTGGGTCACGAACGTTGTTGGCGTTTCGTTGGGTGCGGCGTGCCTCACGGTCCTCCAAAACGGTGAGGGCGTCCTCGGTGGCAGCGAAGGCCGTATGCACCTCGGCACCGACCTTGGCGAAGTTCTCCAGCCCGGCACGTAGGCGCTTGGCTCGTTCAGATTGCTGGCTCATTCATGACTTCCTTCCAAGCGGTGGTTACCGAATCGATGCCGATGTCGAGCATCCAGCGAACGAGGTCGCTCACAGTCATGTCGAGTGACTTCGCCATGTGCGCCAGCACCGTTCGCTGGTCTGGCCGCACGTTCACCACGAGCCGATCGGTGAAGACGGGGCGGGGTCCAGGCTTCGATGGTGGGCGAACTGGCTGACATGTGTTCGGCGTAACTCGGTGCACACACCCACCCTGCAGACGGCTCGGTGGTGAATGCAAGGACGGCTCCCTCGATACGCCGGTTGCCTGTATTCCGGGTCGTCACACCAGGTAGATCGAGACTCTCGATATCTCCTGAACTTCTCGGTCGAGGTTCTGCAAGGTGGTGCTCACGCTCACTTCCAGAGCCTCAGACAAGGAGCAGGCAATGTCACTCAAAGATCAACCCAAGTTCGAAATGGTCGCCAACAAGGAACTGCTGATCCACTGGCGGGACGAGCAGCAGAGAAGTTGGGCCAGCGTGGCCGCCGAGGTCGGTCTCGGGTCGCCTGGTGCCGCACGTCGGCTCTACAGCAGCTTGGTTCGGCCACATACCGAGTCGGTCTTGGTGGTCAGGGCCACCAGCAAGGTCGAGCCGTTGCAGCTGGAGGGCCTGGCGGTCGAGGCAGTGCGCAAGGCCATTGCCGGCCGAAGCGTCATCGTTGAGCGCAAGACCGGCAACGAGGAGATCGCAGTCGCCAAGGTGACCAGCGTCAAGGACGGCACTATCAACTTCCAC
>JAYTKG010000105.1:0-8206 GCA_043730435.1 Acidimicrobiia bacterium
GTAGGTGTCCTCGCAGCCAACGTCGTCCAGGTCCACGGGCAATCGTTGATGGTTCAGCTCAAGGCGCGAACTGAGGAGGCAGCGAAACGGTCACCCGTCGATCTGCTCGGCGAGTTGTCGGCTGCAGGATTTTCCTGGTCGGCGATCGCGAGGCTCGTCGGCGTTTCCGTGCCTGCCATTCGTAAGTGGAGGCAAAGCGAGTCGGTCGCTCCAGAGAACCGCTTGCGCCTGGCGCGACTCGTTGCATTCGTGGCGGTAGTTGTCAGTGACTATCTGATCTCGGACGTAGCGTCATGGATCGAAATTCCGATTGAGGACAGCGGGCTGACAGGCATTGACGTTCTCGTGGCCGAGCGATACCCAGATCTGGTTGAGTTCGCCGCGAATCACATCACCGGCGGCGAACTTCTCGATCGAGTCTTTCCGGAGTGGCATACATCGATTGACGATCGATTCGAGGTCGCCGACGATGCGGATGGTGAGAGATACATCCGTATGAAGGACGGCAGCGTCGAGCCGTGACGCTGGATCCCGCCCTTGAGCCCGCTCGTCTGTACCAGGCGTTGGCTGATGAGGTGAACCCCTCGCGCCCCGTGTTCACGGGCGACGTGTTCAGCGAAGTCGATATACCCGGAGTCGGAATCAAAGCTGCCATCGTGATTGGCCATCCGTGCTCGATCCGCGGTGTCGCTGGGCGCCTTGTTGAACGGACCCCGGTTGCAGCGATTCGCGAGCACGAGCTGGTGGCGCCGGAGAGGTGGGCTGAAGGTTACTTCAAACTCTTCCCACTTCCGGGTCTGCCGTTGCCAGGTAACTATCACGCGGCCCAACTCGACCAGTTCGGGCTTGCCTTGACAGCGGACCTAACTTCTGCAGATCGGCTTGCATGTTTGTCGCACCCGGGAATCAATCTTCTGCAACAGCGACTTGTGTTTCACCAGACGCGACTCGCCGTTCCGACACAAGAGTTTCAGCGGGCGTTCGATCACACGTACGAGGAGGCAGACCTACTCGAGGAATGGGCCACTGACCTCGGCAGGTGTTGACCCTGACCCCGCGTCGAGCTTCGAAGCGTGGATCCGCGAAGGCGCGCCAACCCGCCAGGATCGACTCAAAAACCCAGCCGAACGAGCGCCCGTCCGGAGAGAACTTCGAAAAGAAATTGTGCGTCGCTCGGGAGAGATTTCATAACATCATTCGCAACAGGCGCCCGGCGCGACGAGTTCCAGCAGCCCGTATTGAGTTGGGGAGGCGAAGATGCCAAAGATGTACGACGAGTTTGTCCAGGAGCGCCGTGGGCGCATGCCAACCGAGGCCGCCGCGGTACGAGCGGTCTTTGAACAGTCGTACGACCTCGCCGAGGCCCTCATCCAGCTCCGCGACTGGCACGGCCTGACGCAGATCCAACTGGCCGAACGCGGTGGAGTGAACCAGGCCGACATCGGACGTATCGAGCGCGCTTCGATGAGCCGACAATTCGTACACTTCAACGCATTGCCGAAGCCATCTATGCTGACCCCCGGTTGGTCGAGCGGACTGCCTTGTAGCTGTGTTCCACAGAATCCATTGAGCCCGGTGGCGCACCAGAGCACCGAACGTTCGTCATTCGGAGCCAGGCGAAGTGCGTTGGCCCCGATCCACGCCCCTAGTCGGCCGAGGCCCTCGGGGCGAAGACACGAGGCCTTCGACTTCTGTCGGGATCGGCCCGTTCAGCTGTTTCATCGTACCGAGCGCGTCGATCGTGGGGCAGAGCTATAAGTAGAGGGCGACAACCGGCAGTGCGGACTCGATTGACCGGTCGTCGACGGGCGCCCGATCCTGTCGAGCGCGGCGACCCAACGGGCCGACAACTTCCTGCGAGTCAAACGGCCAGACATCGTCTGCCACAACGCGGAGGCGAACGTTTCGTCACGTATCCATCGACCAAGGCATACCGAAGCACGTGCGCGTCTGCATCGGTAGTCCTCATGGAGCCGTCGGCCAGCGTCGCCGAACTCAGCGGTGCGGAGCTATGCGCTCGGGCGGCTGTCTCACCGCCGGCAACAAGTCCAGCTTGGATTTCGGTCAGCAATGATTCGAGGCCGATCAGCTGCTGCACCTTCTGCCGGCTGCCCCCCCAGAATCCCAGCGGCGTGCCTGACTGAGACCAGCGAGCCAACGTCCACGACACGACTATTGCAGAGCAGCAATAGTTGTATGGCCAAATCTCCTGCCGCCCGTCCCGATCTGTTCCCGTGGCGTTCCCGAGTCTTGCGGCAAATGGCGGTGTTTGGCGGTCAATGCGAAAAGGCTCCGACCCAGCGTTTACCCTTGTCAGAGACTCTTTTGTCGTGGCGCTCTCGGCAGGATTCGAACCTGCGCTCATGGCTTCGGAGGCCAATGCTCTATCCCCTGAGCTACGAGAGCGGGACGACACATGGTAGCCGCAAAGCATTCGGATTCGCATCCCCGATCCCATAGGCTCAACAGTCGTGTCTGCCAGCCCGATCCCGTTTCATCTGCTCCCCGACTCTGCGGCCATAGACGATACGGGCCAACTCGCCATCGGCGGCTGCCGTCTGACCGACCTTGCGACCGAGTTCGGCACGCCCCTTTTCGTGTACGACGAGGACCACATGCGTGCCCGCTGCCGCGAGGCAATAGCAGCCTTCGGGCAGGACAATGTGGTCTACGCAACAAAGGCGTTTCTCTGTGTCGCCATGGCTCGGCTCGCTCACGAGGAGGGCCTCCTGCTCGACGTTGCGTCCATTGGCGAGCTGCACGTTGCGCTCACCGCCGGAGTGCCCGCCGACCGATGTGTTTTCCACGGCAACAACAAGTCGCTGTACGAGCTGCGCATGGGTATCAAGGCCGGCGTGCATCACATCGTGGTCGACAGTTTCGACGAACTCGATCGGCTCGACTCGCTCTACGAAGAGACCGGCGAGCAGGTAAAAATTCAGCTCCGCCTCACACCGGGCGTGCACGCTCACACCCATGAGTTCATCTCCACGGGACAGGACGATTCGAAGTTCGGTTTCACTGTGTCGAGCGGTGCTGCGGATGCGGCAATCGAACGGGCTACGCAGTCGCGCAGCGTGGATCTGATCGGGGTCCACTGCCATATCGGGTCCAACGTGTTTCGTGCCGAAAGCTTCGGTGAGGCGATGGGCGTCATGGCGGCCATCGCCAACCCACTCGGCCTCTCGCATCTCACCATTGGCGGCGGGCTGGGTGTGGCGTACGTGGAGGATGAACACGCGCCGACGATCTCGGCCTGGGCCGGGTCGGTGCTCACCGCAGCCGAAGCCGCCGGGGTCACGACGTCGGTCAGTGTTGAGCCGGGTCGGGCGCTGGTTGCGAGTGCCGCGGTGACCCTTTACACCGTTGGCACCATGAAGAAGCTGCCCGGCATCCGTCGGTACATCGCGGTTGATGGCGGCATGAGCGACAACCCTCGCCCTGTCTTGTACGGCTCGGGCTATGAGGCATTTTTGCCCCGCTCGCCGGTCGCCGAGAGGCCACTGGAAGCGCGCCTCGTGGGCAAGCACTGCGAGAGCGGCGACGTGCTCATCTTTGAAGCCAACGTCCCCGTCGATACCGAAGTCGGCGACATTCTGTGCACTCCGGTCACCGGCGCATACGGCCATTCCATGGCATCCAACTACAACAAGCTCACCCGCCCCGCCATCGTGTTCGTGCGGGAGGGCAACGCTCGCCTCGTGGTGCGGCGCGAATCTCTCGACGATCTCGTCCGCAACGACGTGCTCTGATTTTCTGGCGGTAGGCGATGTCGTACATCGACATCGGCTACCGCCAGAACGAGCGCTTGACCAGGCGCGGCCGAACCACTCGGCCCGCTGCCGACCCGGCGTGCGAGAATAGGCGACCCCTATGGCTGACCCAATCCTTCTTCTCAACGCCGCGTTGCAGGCTGCGTACGACCACTTTGAACCCGGTGCCGACCCCGTCACAAGGCCATCAGACCGGGCCGACTATCAGTCAAACGGTATTCTGCCGATGGCTAAGCGCATCGGTCGCAACCCGCGTGACGTCGCCGCTGAGATCCTCACCCACCTCAATCTCGCTGGCGTCGCCGAGGTGGAGGTCGCCGGTCCCGGCTTCCTCAACATCACCCTCGCCGACCCGCTGGTATCCCAACTGGTCACCACGCTCGCGTCCGATGCACGGCTCGGCGTGCGCAACGCGGCAAACCCCGAGATCGCAGTGGTCGACTACTCGGCGCCCAACGTCGCCAAGGAAATGCACGTCGGTCATTTGCGCTCCACCATCATCGGTGACGCCATCGTGCGGCTGCTCGAGTTCGTCGGCCACACCGTCATCCGTGAGAACCACGTGGGGGACTGGGGCCTGTCGTACGGCATGCTCATTGAACATCTGGCCGACATGCAGCAGACCGCCGGGGTTGAGGACCTCAGCATTGGCGACCTTGGCGACTTTTACAAGGCCGCCCGCGTGAAGTTCGACGCCACCGATGCGTTCAAGGAACGATCCCGCGAACGGGTTGTTACCCTGCAGTCCGGAGACGCCGAAACGCTGAGGCTCTGGAACACGCTGGTGTCGCAATCGGCCGCTTATTTCCAACAGGTCTACGACAAACTCGGCGTGCTGCTCACGCCGAAGGACATCGTGGGGGAGAGCTTCTACAACCCGCTGCTGAACGACGTGGTCGATGACCTGAAAGCGGCCGACCTCTTGGTGCTCGACGACGGCGCGTGGTGCGCGTTTCCGCCCGGTTACCTGGGTCGTGAAGGCAATCCGCAGCCGCTCATCGTGAAGAACCGCAACGGTGGCTTCGGCTACGCCGCCACCGACCTCGCAACCGTGCGCGATCGAGTCGGCCGGCTGAACACGACATGGCTGATTTACGTTGTCGGCGCCCCGCAAGCTGTCCATCTCGCCATGTGTTGGAAGGTGGCCGAGATGGCTGGCTGGCTGCAGGCTCCGGCTCGCGCCGTGCATGTCCCGTTTGGCAGCGTGCTGGGCAGCGACAAGAAGATGTACCGCACCCGAACGGGCGAAAGCATCCGCCTGGTCGACCTGCTGGATGAGGCCGTGTCGCGTGCGAACGCCGAACTCGACAAGCGTACCAACGACATCGTCGGCGACGAACGAGCCGCCGTCGCACGCGCGGTCGGATTGGGCGCGGTGAAATACGCCGACCTCGCCAACGACCGCGTGAAGGACTACGTGTTCGACTGGGATCGCATGCTTGCCTTCGAAGGCAACACCGCGCCCTACCTGCAGTACGCCTGTGCGCGTATTGCGTCCATCGTCCGCAGGGCTGGTGATGAAGCTGCCGATCTCGCGGGTACCGCAATCAACGTCGACACGCCGCAGGAGCGGGCACTCGCCATGTCACTGCTCGCCTTCGACGCAGCCGTGCACGACACCATCGACAAGCTCGGCCCTCACCGCCTGTGCACGTACCTGTTTGATCTGGCGCAGACCTTCACATCATTCTACGACGCCTGCCCGGTCATGAAAGACGACGTGCCCACCGACGTACGGCGCAGCAGACTCCGGCTCTGCGAAGTGACCCTTCGGGTGCTTTCGACCGGGCTAGGGCTTCTCGGCATAGACGTTCCCGAACGGATGTAGCACAACCACGGAATGATTCTGATCATTCTGTAGGTTGATGACGCGAGTGCCGCAGCTTTGCGAAATGACCGTTACTCCCCGAAGGATGTGTGCGTATGTCGATGATGCCGCCCCCGGCCCCAGGCACCCTGCAGACTGCTCCCACGTCGTTTGCGGCCCCGGTTCTGGGGGCGCTCGACATCATTGGGTTCTGCAAGCGCTTCGACCAGAAGATGGCGGTCGACAACCTCAGCCTTTCCATACCGAAGGGAAGTTTCTTCGGTCTCGTCGGCCCCAACGGCGCCGGCAAAACCACCACCTTGCGCATGGCGACCGGGCTGCTCCGCCCCGACGCGGGTCAGGCCCGCATTGACGGCGTAGACGTATGGCCCGACCCCGCGGGAGTGAAGAGCCGCATGGGTCTCGTGCCTGATGGCTTACTGCTGTTCGAACGGTTGAGCGGCCGGGAAATGCTGCTGTACGCGGGTCTGCTGCGAGGCATGCCCGAAACCGAAGTGACTGCACGCGCCGAAGAACTGCTCAGGGTGCTGGGGCTCTCCGATGACGCCGACAAGCTGATTGTCGACTACAGCCACGGCATGCGGAAAAAGACAGCGCTGGCATGTGCGCTGTTGCATCGTCCGCCCCTACTGGTGCTGGACGAACCGTTCGAAGGCATCGACCCAGTATCGGCCGTGAACATGCGAACGGTGCTTGAGCGCTACACCGGATCGGGCGGAACGGTAGTGATGTCAAGTCACATCATGGACCTAGTGGAACGAATGTGTGACCACGTTGCGGTCATCACCAACGGGCGGATAGTTGCAAACGGGCCTATCGCTGCGCTGCAAAACGGCGGTCGGCTCGAAGATGCATTCATCCATCTGGTGGGCGGCTCCACTATCGCGGGTGATTCGCTGTCTTGGCTCCGGCAGGGACGATGAGTATCGCGCTCGATCACGGCGGCACGGTGGTACGCGCCCGCACGTTGGCTCGCCTCAAATGGCGACTCTGGCGAAACGGTTTCGCCCGTGGTGGTACCCAGAAGGCGGCCATGATCGTGAGCATCTTGTTCTCGCTAATGCTGGGCGTGGGCGGTTTCTTCGGCGGTTATTTTGCCAAGGAGGCGTCATTCGCCGATCACCGATTGGGCCTCACGTTGGCGGCCAGCCTGTTCTGGGTGGTGGCCATCATCGGCCCCCTGGTAACGGGCGGTATCGATGACACCATGCCCATCTCGCAACTGAAGCCGTATCCCATTCCCCGCAGGACCCTTGCCGTCGGCCTGCTGGCTGCCGGCACTATCGGACCTACTCCGGTTGCCATCGCTATGGCGGTGCTGGGCGCTGTCATCGGTGCCACCCACAGCGTGGTCGGGGGAGCGCTGGCGGCTGTGATCGGCCTCGTGCTGTACTTCACGCTGCTCGTTACCGCACGCCTACTCCCGACCGTTTTTGCCCGAGCGCTGAACAGCAGGAAGGGCCGTGACGCAGCCATTGCCATGGCAAGCCTGGCCAGCCTGTCGGGGATAGCGATGCAGTTCATCGGCCGCTACTTCGCCGATGGAGACGGCGCTCGCATTCGCAGCGCCGGTCGACTGGCCGCATGGACACCGGCGGGCGGTCTGGGCCGGGCCATGGTGGAGGGCGGACGGGGCCACATCGGCTCAGCACTCGGTGGACTGGCCATAGGCCTGATCTGTCTCGCTGCTCTCATCGCCGTGTGGCTGTGGTCATTGGCCCGCATGGAGGAACAGGGACCGGGCGTCGATGCACCACAACGTGTCCGAGCCGTCGGCTCGCCGCTGTTCCCGTCCATCTTGCGGTGGCTACCCCGCAACGAGTTGGGAGCCACGGCAGCGCGCCAAATCCTGTTCACGTTTCGCGAACCACGACGCCGCGTCAGCATGATCATGTCTGTTGGACTCGGCGTGATCTTCCCATTGCTTTACAACGCCGACAAGGGTCCAAACGCCGCCGTTCTTTTCGGCGCCAACGCATCGTGGCTATTGGTGCTGTCGGGCATCAATCTCTTCGGTATCGACGGACGCGCCCTGTGGTTTGACCTCATGTCCGGGGCATCACCTCGCGCTCTGCTGAAAGGTCGCGGGTTGGGCCTGGCCGTGTTCGCTTTACCCATGGTGGCCGTCTCATCCACTACGCTCGCCGCCCTCACCAGCGGCTGGGCCTATCTTCCTGCTGCGCTCCTGGTGGGCGGCGCAGCATCGATGGCCGGACTTGGCGCTGCACTGTTTGTGTCGGTCGTTGCCCCTATGCGAGTGCCCGAAGGCACCAACCCGTTTGCCATGAAGAATTCGGGTCAGGGTTGTGTTGCACCGCTGCTGGGCATGCTGAGCATCATGGCTGTTGGCGTTCTCATGCTGCCGCTCGCTGGCGCCCTGATTGTCCTGCGTGATAACCCCGGGGCGTGCGCGGTGGTGGGTGTCATTGCGATTCCGTACGGGTATTTGTTGTGGTCCTTCGCCATCAAGATGGCAGCCAGCCGCCTCGGGCAACGTGAACCGGAACTGATCGAACTGGTAGACCCTCGGCGATGAACGATCTGCCCGATTCCGTCCGTCGTCATCTGGCCGAGTGGTTTGGCGGTTGGCCCACCAAGACGTCGG
>JAYTKG010000106.1:0-1791 GCA_043730435.1 Acidimicrobiia bacterium
TGGAACCGGGAGAAGGCGCCGACGATCTGACACGTTGGCGAACGTCGGGCCGGACGGCCAAGCGCTCAGCTCTGCAGAGTTGCAAACATTCGCCCTCAACCGTCGCTGCCTCAACGGTCGACGAGGTGATTCGGTCATTTTGGCCCAACTGATTGCAGCGGACGGCACTGTCGAGCAATGTTTGCCCGGTCAACGCTTTCCGGTTGACACGACTGACAAAGCACTAGCGCAGAAAACCCAGTCCCCAACCGGTGTAGACCCGCGAATTAGGACGGTTTCGGTGGGCGGCGATAAGTACCGTATGGCCACTGTGGTTGGTCCGTTGGGTGCAACCCAATGGGTGCGCGAGCTAGCAGGGGAATCCGAAGTGTTGCGTCGCCTGCGATGGCAATTCGTACTTCTTGGCTTGGCCGCAACACTCCTGGCAGCGCTCGCCGGCTGGCTCCTTGCTGCAGGGTTTTTACGCCCAATTCAAAAGCTTCGCTCCGCAACTGACCGGATCGCGGAAACCCAAAATCTGACGGAACCTGTCGACACCTCAGGTCAGGATGAAATCGCCAGTTTGGGCCGTAGTTTTAACGCCATGATTACGGCGCTGTCTACGTCACGCGAACAGCAACAACGCCTCATCATTGATGCGAGCCACGAACTACGAACTCCGTTGACGAGCCTACGAACCAACATCGAAACGGCAAATCGGCCGCGTCGTTTGAGCGACGACGACAATCGTGAAGTAATGGGTGCCGCCCTGGCTGAAGTTCAGGAACTCACCACGGTAATCAGTGAACTCGTTGAGTTGGCGACCGACCGCACCGCCGACGAACCTATTGCGGCGGTGCATCTTGTTGACCTTGCCAACGATGTGGCCGAACGCACACGTCGCCGAACCGACCGAGTAATCCTCGTCAACGAAACTCCTTCAGCCATGGGAACCGTCGTGAATGTTGGGGCTACTGGTCATAGCGGTACGGCCGAGGTGGATGCATGCATGGGTCGTCCTCGCATGTTGGAACGGGCGATTGCCAACCTGGTCGAGAATGCCGTCAAATACAGCACACCTGGATCGGGCATCACCATCGAGGTTTCGACCGGCTCGGTTCTGGTGGTTGATGAAGGTCCCGGGATCGATGCCCAAGATCTACCGCACATTTTCGATCGGTTTTACCGCTCCGATCAGGCCCGTGCGGCGCAGGGCTCTGGGCTTGGCCTAGCCATCGTGCACCAAATTGTTGAACGTCATGGGGGTCACGTGTCGGCTCGAAATAAGCCAGGCCGTGGGGCAGCCGTGGGCTTTACCCTGCCGCTGGTCGCCGAGGCTCGATAGAATCGTTAACCGGGCCCTTGGTTTCCGGCTGTCGATAGTGGGCTATCGGTTGTTGTCGGTGTTAGTTATCCCCACTCAAACTCAGCGTCGGAATCGATTGGAGCGGACATCTAGACCATGGCTGCTACGGTGCCGGTCGTGAAACGGCGCTTGTTGTTCGGTCGGTTACAAGTCGCTGTTCTCGCAGTTTTGGGCCTCCTCGGTCTACCTGCATTCACCCCGTATATCGGTGCAGGCGTCGATAGTTCCTGGGTCATTGCCGTTTCCTTGGCCGCCAATCGTCACATGGCCTTTGGCCGCTCGTTGATTTTTTCTTATGGACCCCTAGGTTTCCTGGCCACGCCGGGCTTCGTGGTCCCGGCGATGGGAGTGGTATCTGTTTGGGTGCGGATTGCTTTGGCACTGCTGCTCGGTTGGTTGATTGCTCGAAGCGTTCTCACGGTCGCACCCATGTGGGCCACGGGGAT
>JAYTKG010000107.1:0-10422 GCA_043730435.1 Acidimicrobiia bacterium
GCCAACTGTTCAACGATTTGTAGCCGTCGATACCCCAACCGGCCTGCCGATCGAACACCGACAAGTCCCGAACAATCGATGCCAAACACCGATCGAGCAACGCCAGATTCGTACGCAAACCGCGAGCCGACGGATCAGACGTCATGGCCTCAAGTTCGGGAGTGATCGTGTCCGCCGACATAGACAAGTGTACCCAACATCCGATAGGCATGCTATATGTAGGTCCAGGTTTCTTTGTTAAGAAATGAGCCATAGAGCAGGCCGTATCCGCTCCTAACCGAAGCAACCCATCGCAATGCAGCGCTGGGCGATCGGGCCCTTGCAACCGTGAGAACGCCGCAGGGCAGTCGACCGAAGAAAGCGACCGGAATCGCGGCATCCCGTCCTTGCGGCCATCATTTCGCTGAGGTCTGGGCAGGGGTCGATCGGGTTTAGTGTTTGGGATATGTGCCGGAACATCACACCGTTACGTGGTCTCGAACCCGAGGCCACACCCACCGAGATCGAAGCAGCTGCGCTGCAGTACGTCCGCAAGGTCGGCAGCATTTCTGCCCCATCGGCCAAGACGTCCGAAGCGATCGAGCGCGCCGTCAAACTGATTGCAGCTGCAACGACTGAGTTGTTGGCGTCACTTCCTCCCCGCCAGCAACCACCCGCCGTAGTTCCGCCATTGCGGCGCCGAGCTGTCGCTACCTGAGCGAGTCGAGCGCTTGGGCAAGGTCGGCCCAGATATCTTCGACATGCTCGATGCCCACGCTCATGCGGATGAGGCCGGGAGCTACATGGGCATCGCCCGCATACTTCTGACGGCGCTCCATCGTCGTTTCCACGCCGCCCAAACTGGTTGCAGCAACAACTAAACCCAGCCGCTCGATCGCAGCGTCTGCTGCCCGGGCACCACCGTGGACGATGAAGCTCACCATCGCCCCGAAGTGGCGCACGCTCTCGACCCTCGCATGATTGGCCAGACGCGCGGCCAGCACGGTGGCGTTCTCTATCGACCGCTCAAGGCGAATGGCCATGGTGCGCAATCCTCGGAGCGCCAGGTACGCCTCCAGCGCGCCGGGCGTCGCTCCAATAGAGACGCGGGCACCGAACAGTCGGTCCCGTATCTCTTCGTCGGAGGTGACGGCCAACCCGATGAGAAGATCGCTATGACCGCCAATGAACTTTGTGCCCGAGTGCATGACGACGGTTGCCCCAAGTTTGAGTGGTTGCTGCAGCAGGGGAGTGGCGAAGGTTGCATCGACCACCGTCGGGACGTTGCGCTGCCGGCACACGTCGAGAATGGTCGGCAGGTCGGGCTCGTCCAACGTAGGGTTGGTGGCCGACTCGAGCCAGACCAGGTCGGCTCCCTCAGCAGCCTTCAAGACCTCGGCGCTATCGGTGATGTCAACGAATCGCACCTCAAGCTGACCTCTGCTGACCAACTCAGCCACCAGCTGCCGCACACCCTGATACGAGAAGGTCGGCAAAACAAGTACCTTCGGCGAGAAGACGTGGAGGATGGCCGACGCCACG
Source organism: Acidimicrobiia bacterium (assembly GCA_043730435.1). Classification (GTDB taxonomy): domain Bacteria; phylum Actinomycetota; class Acidimicrobiia; order Acidimicrobiales; family Ilumatobacteraceae; genus JANMCE01. The sequence continues at coordinate 1,522 of JAYTKG010000107.1, forward strand.
GCCATACCCGACGCAAACGAGACGGCGTCGCCACCCTCCAACGCCCCGATGGCTTGCTCCAGCGCAGCCCACGTTTCGGTGCCGTGCGAGCGCACGTACTCGCCTCCGTTTCGGAAATTCGACGCCAACACGATGGGTGCGTTGAGCGTTGCACCGTCACCTACCGGCCGCCCCGCCGTCACTGCCATCGTCGAAGGATGCAACCCATCAAAGTCCATCCCACGAACCTACCGTGAGCGCATAACGGTCGTGCGGCCCGTCTACGTTCGCGCGAACGGGTCTGCGGTAGGTTCGTCGGGTGACGTTGATGCGGGTGGTTTTGGCGCCGGACAAGTTCAAAGGATGCCTCGGAGCGGCCGAGGTAGCGGTTGCGCTGCGCGATGGCTTGCTTTCGGTCCGTCCCGATCTGGAGGTGGCGTGTCGGCCGATTGCCGATGGTGGCGAGGGAACGGTCGATGCTGTTGTCTCGGCTGGGTTCACGAGAGTGCCCGATCGCGTGCAGGGACCAACGGGTGAGAGCGTGCTGGCCAGTTATGCCCGTCGCGAAGGTGTTGCGGTGGTAGAGATGGCTGAAGCCTCCGGACTCGCTCGCCTCCCCGGGGGGCGCCGTGCCGCTCTGACCGCATCCACCTTCGGAACGGGCGAGCTGATCCGAGCAGCAATTCGTTCCGGTTGCAACGACCTCATCATTGGCCTCGGCGGAAGCGCAACCACTGATGGGGGAGCGGGTTTGCTTCGGGCGCTCGGGGTTCGCTTCCTGGACAGCACCGGGGCCGAGCTAGTCGAGGGCGGCGCAGCGCTCCGTCATCTGGACCGCATCGATGCGTCAGGTCTCGATTCGGCGGTGAGCGATGTCTCGTTCACGGTGGCCAGCGATGTGGCGGTCCCACTGTGCGGTCCAACGGGAGCGGCCGCCATGTTCGGACCGCAAAAAGGTGCCTCGCCCGATGATGTGGTGGTGCTTGAAGCGGGCCTCGCCCGGCTGGCGCACGTGATGGCCGAGCATCTCGGCGCCGACCACTCCACCCGGCCCGGGGCGGGAGCGGCCGGCGGCACGGGTTTCGCGTTGATGAGCATGCTGGGTGCCTCGATTCGACCCGGTGTCGATGTTGTGTTGGACGCAGTGGGTTTCGATGATGTCGTGGCCGGAGCTCAACTGGTAGTCACCGGCGAAGGTGCCGTCGATGAGCAGACACTGCAGGGCAAAGCACCCATGGGCGTGTTGCATCGGGCCAGTGCCGCCGGTGCCGAGGTGGCGCTGGTCGGTGGACGAATCGACGTGTCCGCCTCCGCTCTTCGCGAGTGCGGTTTCGCCGAGGCATGGTCGCTCAGTGAACTGGCCGAAAAGCCGTCCGACTCCTTCGACCATGCCCCCGAGCTGCTGCATCGCATTGGCCAGTCGATCGCCTTCCGCTTCAGCGAGTCAGCTCCCGTATCAAACGGGTGATACGAAACTCGACTCGCTCGCCGATCTCGCCGATCTCGTCGTTAGCTGCGGGCGAGGGTGGCGAGGTGGGCGAGTTCGGTGGGGCCTACGCCGCAGCAACCGCCGACGTATTCGGCGCCAGCGGCGATCCAGGCGGTGACGTCGGTGGCACCCGGGTCACCCTGCCAGACCTTGTTGGTTGCATCCCAGGTTTGCCCGCTGTTGGGGTACGCGACAAGGGGCCGGTCGGTCACCCTCCGAATCCGTTCGAGCAATTCGGGAACGAACCGTGGAGCCGTGCAGTTTACGCCGACGGCGCTCAAATCACAGGCCGACAGCGCGGCTGCGACGGCGTCTTCGATGCGGTCGCCGCCGAAGGTATGCGACGCTGAGCGGCATGTGAACGTCATCCATGTCGGCAGTTTTCGCACGGCCGACAACGCCAAACCCATAGCGACGGCTTCGGCCGCGGTGGGGATGGTTTCGCAGGCCCACCAGTCCGGCTCGGTCTCGGCCAACAGACGCACGCGGTCCCGGTGGAACACCACCAGCTCTCCGTTCGACAACGCGTAGTCCCCCCGATACTCCGACCCGTCGGCCAGCACCGCGCCATACGGACCGACCGACGCGGCGACCACGGCCGAACGGTCACCGACGGCTTGGCGGGCAAGGTCGGTGGTGCTTTGCAACAACGCTTGAGCCTCGGTTTTGGTGGCGCCGGTGCGCTCGAATCCGTCGACGCTCGCCTGATAGCTCGACGTGATCAGCACCTCGGCGCCGGCATCCAGAAACGCGGTGTGAGCAGCCACGATGGCGCCGGGATTCTCGGCGATCAGTCGAGCGGTCCACAATTCGTGACTGAGGTCGTAGCCCTGCTCAGTGAGTGCACTGGACAGACCGCCATCCAGAATGATGGTCATTAGAGAAACAGATCGCGTGATGCTTCGCGGATGACCGGTGCGATGGTGGCGGTATCGTCCGGGGCCCAGTTGAAGCCGCGCACGACGGCGACCGGGATGCGGGAAATGTTGCCTTTCACCAGTTCGGCCGCACCGGCCAGTTCGTCGGCGGTGCACAGCGCTTGCACACGGAACTCATGGCCGTGCGGGTCGTGCTGACCGATGTAGCTGGTGATCGGCTGCATGCCAGCGATGCCGATGGCGATGTCGGTTTGCCCTTCCCGCCACGGTCGTCCGAAGGTGTCTGAGATGATGACCGCGACATCGAGCCCACGTTGCGCGAGGCCCGCTCGAATGGCTCGGGCGCTCGCGTCAGAGTCGATCGGCAGGATCAGTACCTGACCGTGAGCCCCTGAACTGGACTGGTCGACACCACTGTTGGCGCACACGAATCCGTGATGCGTTTCGGTCACCAGGATCGGCCCGACCTGTCGCACGATACGTCTCGACTCCTGCAGCACGACTTCGGTCAGACGCGGGTCCTTGTCCCATTTCTGCGACCACCGCTGGGCGAATGCCGATGGCGTGATCGAGTCGAGCATCACGATGCGCCCCTCGGCCTTCGACACGATCTTTGATCCCACCACGATCACGTCCCCGGAGGCGAGTGGCGTGCCAGCCGCGACCGCCGCGTCGAAGATCGCCTCGGCCAGATCCGTCCCCGGCACGATCTCCGGCAACCCCACAATCCCAAAAAGTTGCAAACCAGTCATTGAGAGCATTCCATCAGATACACGTCGAGCACGTTACCGGCGGACCGCTACATCAACCAGCAGCTCTCAGTCGTCTACCTCTTCTTTGGAGTGACGCTGGAGGTGGGGGTGGCGGTGGTGGGGTCTTCGGGCCAGGGGTGGCGGGGGTACTTGCCACGCATCTCGGCTCGAAGCGACGGGTAGCCGGCGGACCAGAAGCTGGCCAGGTCGGAAGTGACCTGGAGCGGGCGGCGGGCGGGGGACAGGAGGTGGATGACGAGCGGGATGCGTCCACCGGCCAACTGCGGGCTTTGCGGCAGGCCGAACATCTCTTGCAGCTTCACGGCCATGGTCGGCACTTCGGCCGCGTAGTCGATGGCGATGCGGGAACCGGACGGCACCGTGAGATGGGTCGGTGCCAGCTCGTCAATCTCACGGGAGAGTGGCCAGGGGAGCAGCGAACGTACCGCGGAGTTCGTGTCCACTCGCGCCAGATCGGCGCGCTTCGTGCATCCGGTCAGGAGGGGTCCGAGCCAGGTAGAAATATTTTCGAGGAGTATCTCATCGGATACATCCGGCCACGAATCACCGAGGCAGCGGCGGCAGACCGCCACCCGTTCGCGCCACCGCTGGGTGTCGGCAGAAAGGTGAAGCAGCGCGATGCCTTCGGCGCGGATGCCTTCGAGTAGTGCAGCGGCAGCCAGCCCTGCCGACGGTGTGGCACGATGATCTTCCTCCACAACCAGCGAGCCGAACCGCCGTTGACGGGTAGCGACGACATCACGGGTGCGACGGTCCCAACGCACGTCGTCCTCCCACGCCAACCGATCACCAAAGATCGTTTCAATATCAACAAGGTCCAGCGGCGCAGCCATGCTGACACGGGCATCGGCGTTACCGACCACGACGTCGAGCTCAGCAATGGCGAGGAATGTCTCACGGGCCAGCGGGTCATTGGCACCAAGCACGGCGCCGCCCCCGCTCGCCAGCACGAAGCGGGCGCCGGTGGCACGGCGTCGGGCGAGCCGGTCAGGAAACGCCAACCCAATCAGCAGCCCGACGGCGTCGTCATCATCAGCCAGACCTTGCGACAAAACCGGTCGTGTCGCAACCGCCTGGTTTGAATCTGCTCGTGTCGCAAAGTCTTTCGACAGTCGCATGGCGAAGCGTTGCGAGTCGGCCAGCACACGATCACGCACGCCCCGATCGGTGGAAGAGGTAGGCGACCGCAGCGCCGCGAGCCTTTCCCGTAGATCCACGGGCCGAGAAGCGGGCGGCCCGGTGAAGATGTCGCGCTCGCTCAAGAGCGCGGCCAGGGTTGCCGCCAGTGGGGCGTGACCCAGCTCAGTGCCGCGCACCAAAAGATGACCAAGGCGCGGGTGCAGGCCAAGCCCGGACAGCTGACGGCCGTGGTCGGTGAGATGGCCGGCCGAATCGAGTGCTCCCAACGCGGCCAGCAACGCCGAGGCTGCGGCCAGCCGCCCGGGCGGGGGAGGGTCGAGCCAGCGGTCGTCGTCCAGCCCGCCCCATGCGGCCACGTCGAGCGCGAGCGCGGTGAGATCGGCCGTGAGGATTTCGGGCGGATCAAAGGCCGGCAGGCCGCGGTGAGCCGACTCGTCCCACACCCGATAGCAGATACCTGGCTGCACCCGACCGGCTCGACCGCGTCGCTGCTCGGCCGACGCCTGCGACACCGGCTCGGTCACCAGACCACCGATGCCGCGTCGCGGGTCGAAACGGGATCGACGCGCCAGTCCGCCATCGACCACCGCGGTCACGTCAGGCAGGGTCACGCTGGTCTGGGCGATCGCGGTAGCCAACACAACCCGCCGTCGTCCGGACGACGAACGTAACGCCACATCTTGCCCGGCGCTATCCAGACCGCCGTGCAGGTCGAGCACGTCGGCATCGACCGACCCGAGTAACCCACGTACGCGACGGATCTCACCGACACCCGGCAGGAACACCAGAACGTCGCCCGTCGCTTGGTCGCGTAACGCCCGGCTCACCGCAGTCACCACCGCCACTTCCCACGACTGGCGGGCCGTCGGCGGACACCACACGGTTGCAACCGGGAAGGAGCGGCCCGACGACACGATGACCGGGGCGTCGCCCAACAATCGAGATACAACTGCGGCATCGAGCGTGGCCGACATCACCAGCAGACGCAGGTCAGGTCGTAATAGCGCCTGGGTTTCAAGACAGCAGGCCAGGCCGAGGTCAGCGTCGAGCGAACGTTCGTGGAACTCGTCGAAGATCACCGCGCTCACGCCCGCCAGTGACGGGTCGGCGAGCACCATGCGCGTCAGGATGCCCTCCGTCACCACCACGATACGGGTGGACGCCGACACCCGGCTATCCCCACGGGTGCGCACGCCGACCGTCTCCCCAACACGCTGCCCCAACGACGACGCCATCCGGGCAGCTGCGGCCCGCGCCGCGAGGCGGCGGGGCTCCAGGACCAGCAATTTTCCGCGAAGCCACGGGGCCGAGAGCAGTTCGAGCGGAACCAGCGTGGTCTTGCCGGCTCCCGGAGGTGCGACCAAGACGGCGGCGCCCCCACCCGACAGCGCCGTTTGAATTTGGTCAGAAACCGCTTCAACCGGGAGAACCACGCCGACCACGTTACGTGCGACGAGTGTCAAGAACGGTTCCGGTGGCTCATCGCGGGGTGGGTTGCGTCCGATGAAAGACGCATCAAGAGCTACGAGAGAACCTGCGGGCGGTGATTGCTGTGTCTGGACAACCAATGAGTTTGCTGGGCGACGGCCCTTTGCATCAGGAGCTGGCGCGCCAGCTTGGGTTGGGCGTCACGTCCCGGCCCGATGCGACTGGCACGCCGCTTGTGGTCGTGGCTGAACAAGCCTCTGACGTGCAGGCCATCGTGCGAGCCAAGGCATGGTTGCCGATTGCGGCCATCATCGCCTGGCGCCTGCCCGAATCGGCCCTGTTGCGTCTGTTCGATCTGGAAACGCCGGTCTTCATCGGACTGCCGAATCCTCAGGCGTTCCACGAATTGGTCGCAAAGGGTGCAGATCGCGCATCCATGGCCGATGAACGACGTATCACGGCGCGACTCGCAGCAATCGAAGCGGCGCTGACCTCTCGAGGTCGAGCAGATGAATCCCTTTTGGCCCCGGTTTCCGTAGGAGAAGAGCTCTAGATGGCGTTGCAACTGAAGAAGAAGTCGGGCGACGCCGAAGAAGCGAAGGCGCCCAAGACCCCGAAGCCACCCAAGGCCCTAAAGGAAGCCAAGGCCCCCAAAGAGGACAAGGCCGGTAAAGAAGCAGGCAAGGGCGGCGCCAAGAAAAGTCTGTCGCTGCCGAAGCTCGGCAAGGGAGCGAAAGCCGCCGGGCCCGCCGCAGTTGTGCTGACCGAGTCGGGCGAACCGGCCGGCTATCAGATCCCTGTTGGTAAGCCGCGCAAGGGTCGTAGCTACGGCGTGGATCTCGACGGCAACGTTGTGCGTGTTGTCGAACTGCTCGACAACGACGTCATTTCCTATGGCACCTACCAGGGTGTTACCACCGACGACGCCTTCCGCAAGTTCTTGTCGACCCGCCCCAGCGGCGAGGTCAACCTGTCCTGGATGGGCACCAACATGCACGTGCTCCGAGTTCCCGTTCCGGTGCTGCCGGACAGCGCTCTGCGCCTGGGAATTCTGGATGCTGTTGATGATTCGCTACCCATCACCAATGGGTCGGCTACGATCGCAGCCCGCCTCTTTAAGAGTGCCAATGGCGTCACTATGGCGGCGGTTGCTGCGGTCGAGAAAGAGTCCACCGCCAGCCTGTGGGAGATGGTCGGCAACGCCGACGTCAGCGTGGTTCCCGCTCCGCTGTTGATGGTGCACGACGGTCTCTACCTCGGTGTGCGTTACAGCGATTCCAACCTGATGCTTGTGGCCGGTGGCGCTGTTGTGGCTGCCCGTCCGCTCGCTGTCGGTGGTCTCACCTCGATGTTCGAAAAGCTCGGCGGAGACCCTTCACGCGCAGCCGAGCGTTTCGCAACTGTCGCTCGCGGCGGCACCCGGCTTGACCCGGACGCTGCTGCGGTCGTTGACAACTACTCGGCCACGATCGGCGACGAAGTTCGCCGCACCGTTGACTTCTGGGCTCGCCAGGGAAACAACGTGCCGTCGGAAGTCTTCGTCCACGGCCCCGGCATCGTGCTGCCCAACCTGTCGGGCAAGCTGCTCGATGCGGCGCTGTTCGCCCGCCCCGTCGGCCTCCCCGACGTGTCGATGGAAACCATCGCCCGCACCGAACGCCCGACGGCCTACATGGCGTTGCTCGCCGCGAAAATGGAGCTCGGCACCCAGCCCGTCGGCGACCTCGTCGACCCCCGCTCCGCCGACCGCGCGCTGAGGAACAAAGAGAAGGCCAAGAAGTCGGCCCGGTTGTTCGGCATCATCGCTGTCGCTGCCCTCGCCGTGCTCGCCTTCGTAGTGCCATACGGCTTCGCCAAGACCCGGAATGTGCTGGCCACCAACTCTCGCCGTGCTGCCGAGGCCAAGGCAAAAGGCTACGCGACGGAGCTGAAACTCAAGGCTGAGGTCGAAGCAGGTGTGAAGGCGTACAACGGAGCCGTTGCGAAGGAAATCGCCTGGGAGAGCCTGTTCAAGTCGATGTTCGAGAGCGCTCCGGCCGGTTTGAACCCGAGCTTCACAAATATTTCGGTCAGCCCAGCGGGCAAAGAGGTGACGGTTTCGTTTACGGCGACAATGCCTAATCCGCCGGAAACGCCGGAGGCGAAAGGTGGGTTTGATCGAGCGATCGCAGCGTGGATCGATGAGCTTAAGGCTCGTGGGTCGAGCCAACCATGGCCGAGCACATTCTCGATTACGAAAGCTGAAGCCTCGAGCGTGGCCGCTCCAGGCTCGGAACCGGCGACGTCTGGGTCGGGCCTGATCACCGGCACGTTTACAGCGCCGATACCTCTGGACGAAACCAACCCGATCACCAAGGCGTACCTTGCCTTGCGTGAGCTGTCCGGTCCTGGCGCCACCCCGACCGCTACTACCGCCGCTGCCTCAGCTTCTGCGGCAACCACGACCACCGTAAAGAAGTGAGTGATGAAGCAAAATCGTTCTACCTTCATGCTGCTGGCTCTCGCCACCGTCATTGCGATCGGGTTGCCCTATTACCTGTCGAGCCAAAAAGCTTCGGGCCTTGATGTCAAGACCAAGGCGCTAAAGACGGAGGAGGCAGCCTTCAAGGCGAAGTCGGTCACTGGAGAAAAGGTTCGCAAGGCCAAGGTTGATTGGACTGCGCAACAAACACTGCTTGCGGCCGCAATGCCAGCGAACTCTGACATTCAGGGGGCCATCCGAACGCTGCAGAGCTTGACTGACGGAGACGCCACACCGGACCGCGTCCGTTGGGTGAGCGCCCAAGTGACAAACGTGGCGGCCACGGTCGTTGCCGAGCCTACGGTGACGACGACCACGAAGTCCGGCGCTGAACCACGAAAAACAACGGTCAAGCCGGCTGCTGCTGGCGACGGCGCCAGTATCCCTACAGGGGGCTTTGATATCACCATTAGCGTTGAAGGGTCCCGGGCCAAGGTCCTTGCCTTCGTAACCAAAATCCAGCAACGGCCTGATGTGCTTCCCCGCCTGTTCGCAGTGAAGTCCGTCAACCTGTCAGTAGAGAAGCCTGTACCTCCGGCCGGAGGGTCCGCTGCCACTTCTTCAGCCTCGGCGGCGACAGAACCGAGCACCAAAGCCAGCGTGAAACTCAAAGTCACCACCTTCGGAGTGGCCCCAGAGAAAGCTGCGGCCGCTGCCGCGGACGCAATAGCCAAGGTCCCCGCCGGGGCTGCC
>JAYTKG010000108.1:0-1583 GCA_043730435.1 Acidimicrobiia bacterium
GATCGACGAGGATCCACTTCCGTACCGCAAGGTGACGGTGCAGGGCAACGCCCGCATCATCCATGAACTGGGTCACGACGACGAGTGGCGTGACCTTTACCGCCAAATCGCCAAGCGATACATCCCGGACGAGGCGGCCGACGCCTATGTCAACGACACAAATGACCAGCCAAGAGCGCTGATCGCGGTCTCCCTCACCGATGCTGACGCACGTGTCACGACGTGGCGGATGCCCATCGGCGACGAAGACGGATCCGGCATCTGGCACCGCCGCTACTACGGCGATGGCACCCACATGGCAGAACTCGCTGACTCAACTCGCGCAGAGAACCAACCCACACAAGGAGAAACAACATGAGCACGACCGAACAAGAACCGTCACTGGACCGATTGCTCAAAGATTCACCGAAGAACTGGGGCAAGTGGGGACCCGACGACGAAGTGGGAAGCCTGAACTACCTCACGCCCGAGGTGATCCTGAAGGCGGCAGGGTCCATCAAGCAGGGCAAGGTGTTCACGTTGCAGGTGAAGATGGCCAACCCCGAAGGTGATCCGGTGTGGCCCGGGCGCAGCGGGGCGGTCCGCACCACGGTGATCGACGAGGGCCACTACATCGCCGGCAAGGGGGTGAACTTCGCTGGTGGCGCGCACTACGCCGACGACTACATGACGTGCTTCCTGCAGGGCAGTACTCAATACGACGCGCTCGGACACGTCTGGTACGACGGCCAGATCTGGAACGGCTACGACGCCAAGACCACCATCGGCGGTCTGGCCAAGGCCAGCGTGCTGCCCCTTGCCGAAAAGGGAATTGTCGGTCGAGGGATCCTGCTCGATATGGCGCGGTTCCGCGGCAAGGACGTGCTCGACGTGGCGGAGACATTCACCCACGAGGACCTCATGGCCTGTGCCAAGGCACAAGGCACGGAAATTCTTCCCCGCGATATCATCATTATCCGCACCGGTTGGATCGGGAAATTCTACAAAGTCACGCGAGAAGAATTTTACGGCAACTTCGTAGAACCAGGACTCACCCACAGTGACGCACTGGTGCGCTGGTTCCACGAGATGGAGATCCCCAACCTCGTGACCGACACCATCGCCAACGAGGTCACCGTTGATCCTGTCTCAGGAGTGGTGTTGCCGTTGCACAACGCCTTGATGCGCAATCTGGGCGTGACCCTCACCGAGATCTGCTGGCTCGACGACCTCGCCGCCGATTGCGCCGCTGATGGGCAGTGGACGTTCCTCTATGTTGCCGCACCGCTCAAGGTGGTCGGCGGCACAGGCGCCCCTGTCAACCCCATCGCCATCAAGTAACAAACCTTCACGTAGCAACCATGCCCGATCGAGGAGAAACTATGTACGCAGAGCGACCCTGGCTTCGCCAGTATTTGCCGGGGATGCCCTCGGACATCGAGATTCCCTTCGAGTCGGGCCTCGACATGTTCACGGCCGCCGTTCAGACATCGGCGGACCTTCCACTTGTGCACTACTTCGGCAGAACGTTGTCGATCGGAGAAGTCGATCGATACACCGATGCATTGGCTGCTGCATTTGTTGAACGCGGATTTGCCCACGGC
>JAYTKG010000109.1:0-6118 GCA_043730435.1 Acidimicrobiia bacterium
GCGATTGTGAGGAAGGAATTCGGTAGTGACTGAATAGGTCGTGCCCCACGAAATCGGTGCCAGCGCAGTTGTTGCTAACAAGATCGTCAAGGGTTTGGCAGGGGAACGGATCATGGCGACTCCCGTCGACAGCATGTAAGTTGATATCAACATACCTCATAAGTGTGTTGACATCAAGCTATATTTCGGGGACATGAAGGATCACGTCGACGAAGTGCTGGAGCAGTGGAGCGTCGAGCGCCCCGATCTCGACGCCTCGCCCATGGGGGTGATCGGACGCATCGCTCGCCTCGGTCGATCCCACGACCGCTCGATCGGGGCGGTTCTCGCCAGCCACGGCCTGCAGTTCGATGAGTTCGACGTGCTGGCGACCCTCCGCCGCAACGGCCCGCCATTCCGGCTGACTCCGACGCAGCTGCGCAGCTCGATGATGGTGACTTCGGCCACCATGACGAACCGCCTCGACAAGCTTGAGCGGCGCTCCCTGATCGTTCGGGAAGCCGACCCCGACGATCGACGAGGCGTGCTGATCTTCCTTACGGCGGCCGGGCGTGCTCTGGTTGATCGGGCCGTGGCTGATCACGTCGACAACGAGCATCGCCTACTGGCGGGACTTTCCGCGACCGAATGCAACAGTCTGGCCAACCTTCTCCGCAAACTGGCGGTCGCCTCAGATGAAGAACCTTCTTAAAAGTTGGATACGACTGCGGTGAAGACCTGCTCGATGGTGGCGGGGTTGCTGGCGTCGTAGGCGGCGGCGCGGGTGGCTTCGGCCAACTGGCGCAGGGTGGCGAGGTCGGCGTCTTTGCCGTAGCCGATGGTGAACAGGCGCACCGGGCGGGCGGAGCCGCCTTCGGAACCGGACTGGAGGTTCTGAATGAGTTCGTTCAGCTGTTGCACATCGTCGGCCTTCTTGCCGTCGTCGTTCTTGCCGTCGGTGAGTAACACGACGGCGTTGATCTTCTTCGGATCGAACGACTCGGTCATCGAAGCGAACGACGATGCCGTCACGTCATAGAGCGGCGTGCCCTGGATAGGGCTCAGGCCATCGATTTTGCTGCGCAGTCCCTCTCGCTGCGGACCGATCGGGCCCACCGGAAGAAGGTCGACAAAGGAAACGTTCGGGTCGGTGGCGAGACCGGTGGAAAAGATGCGTAGGCCTACCTCGTCATCATCTTTGAACTGGCTGAGCGCGCTGATGGCGGCCCGCTTCGCCAGGTCGAGTTTGGTCTCGGGTTCCCCCTTCACTGCGGCTTCGCCCATTGACCCGGACACGTCTATGACCAGCATCACCCGGGCCGACTTACGTTGTGTGGCCCATGAGTCAAGGACCTTGATCATGACGCTGGGCGACGGTACGTCAAGCACGGCTGAGGGCTGTTTTGGGTCGACACCGTTCTTCGCTTCAATTGGTGAACCAATGGCCACCGCAGGGTTGCCGGGACGGAATCCGTAGGTCAGTACCTTGGCCTGATTCTCGGGCGTGAGCACGTAGTTCTGGAACAGCAACGCAGCCTGCTTCTGCTCGGCCGTGACCCAGGGTGCGTCAAGGATGATGAATGGGCTGTCGGAATACAGCGTGCCTTCGGACGGATAGATGGCCACCAGCGGTTCACGCGGTGCACGGGGACGCTCGCCCGCCGACAGTTCGCCGTCGGGGTTGCCGAGGTTGTAGTCGATGACGCTCTTTTCCTCTACAGCGACGGCTGAGGCGTAACTGAGCGAGCTGCCTCGGTTGTCGGCCGCGAACCAGTTGTTGAGGAAGGTCATAGTGATGTCGCCGTAGTGCACCACCGAGTTCTCTACCGACGTGGCGAACTTCACGACGTCGGGACGGTCAAGGTCTTCGGTGGTGAGATCTCGGGTCTTGCCGGTGGCGGCGTAATACTGCGCAACGGTGAAGTTGAGGCCGCTGGTGGAGAAGTTGGGGTTGGTCTTACCGAGGCGGAACGGGCCCCATTCCGGGTGGTTGTATTTGGCCCAACCCTGCGGGTCGTTCGCCAGTTCTACGATGTCTTTGAAGCCGAGCGCCTTGCCAGGATATCCGAGCACCGTTGCCATCTTGGCCGGCATGGCGATGACCAGCGGCGTCAGCATGAACGGCTTGCCCTCGGGCGCCAAAATCTTGCCGGCCCGTTGGTTGACGATGCCGGCCCAGCCGCTGGCAGCAGGTGACCACACGACGGGCTGAGCGCCGTCGGCTTCGGGGCTACTCCACCCATTGATAAGTGCGGTGGCGGCGGCGCCGGACGACTTCTTCGACACGTGCACCGTCACGCACTGCTTGCCGATCTTGGCTTCCTTGGAGTCGTTGAAGTTCTTGGCCAGTTCGGTGAGCACAGCGATCTTCTCGGAGCTGACGGCCATCTCTACGCCGGTGCATTTACCGGGGCTGAACGTGGTGGCCGACCCAGAACCATTTCCGGAACCGCTGCCGCTACCCGCGCCGGACTTGCCGGAAGACACGACACAGCCGGCCAGGAGAACGGCGGTAGAAAGGAGGAGGGCGGGGCGCAATTTTGTCATCTAATCACTTCTTGCCAGAGTCGTTGGACGGCTTCCATGCCGACGGCGTCGGGTAGGCCACTGGGGACAACCGTTGGGTTCCATCCATTCTTCCCGAGTGCGGCCGAAAGGTTGGTGACGAGTTCAGGGGGCAAGGTGCCTGATGTGACCATGATGGTGGCACCGACGCGGGCAACCGGTGTGGGTTCGACGGTGGCGACCCGTTGTACCGAGGTCACCTCGGTGGCCAGCGCGCCGACCACGTCGAGCCTGCTGCCGGCCATAATGCTAGCGAGCGGATCGGATGTCGGCTGTTTGTTGGCGTCCTCCAGTTGGTTGGTCCACGACCGAACGTCGCTGGCGGCCAAGTCGCTGGTGCCGATGTCGGTGCGGCCGGTGCGGCCAGCCAACGCGGCACCCAACACGCTCAAACCGCCTGCGCTCGCCAAAGGATCACGGTGGCGAAAGGTGACGTCCTGCCAGCCCGGCTGCCCGCCGATGTCTTTCCACGGAAGATTTGTCTTTTCGCCAATGCACTTCCAGGACAGATCAGGGCAGGCAGCCTTGAGCACGGCCACCCGTTCGGTCGGTGCGGCCAGCACGACAGTGGTCGAACCAAGGACCTTGCGTTGGTCGACCGGTAGCGGCGGTTGGCTCTCCCGGGCCCTAGCAGCGTCGGCCATTTCGGGCAGGGGAGAGGTGGTGATCCACACAATGTCGGGGTTCGGTTCGGAGGCCAACGTCGCGAGCGTGGTTCTGATCGGCTCGACCGTGTAGCTCGAGCCCGATGCCTGGCAGACCTCTTCCAACTCCGCAACGCAGACGACTCGGCGGGCGGTCGTTGGTGCGTTAGTCGGTTGCGTCGTAGCGCCCCCGGTGGCGACGGTTGTGTTCTTGTCGATGACCTTGGTGCGCACAAACCAAGCGCCAGCGATCATGGCTGCCGCAGCCAGAATGGCCAGGAGTCGTTTCGCGTTCACGATGTCGAGGATACGGCACGCATGGTCATGCCGATGGTCCAGTGATGTCGGAGGCGATCAAGGTACCTAGTTCGTCGTCGGTCGGCTTGGTGATGCCAACCATACGGCCAGCCTGGTGGCTAACCGCTCGCTCGAACAGGTTCCGCACGAAGCGAGCGTTGCCGAAGCCCTTGTCGCGCGTCTGCTTGCTCAGAATATCTCGCACCGCAACCTTGGCCGATTCGTCCGGCTGGTACCTGTTTTTCTCCCCCAGTCTTACGAAGATGGAAACAAGTTCGTCGTCGTTGTAGTCGGGGAAGGTAATGGTGCGGGTAAAGCGGGATCGCAGGCCGGGGTTGGCGTCGATGAACGCAATCATCTCCTCGGTGTATCCGGCCGCAATGACGGCCAGATCGTCCCGGTTGTCTTCCATGAACTTCACCAGTGTGTCGATGGCCTCACGGCCGAAGTCGTTCTCGCCGCCCCGGGCGAGGGCGTAGGCCTCGTCCACCAGCAGCACACCGCCAATGGCCTGCTCGACGGCCTCGCGGGTCTTGATGGCGGTCTGGCCGACGAACCCGGCCACGAGGCGGGAGCGGTCGGTCTCCACCAATTGACCCTTGGTGACCACGCCGAGCGTGCGATAGATCTGTGACAGCAAGCGGGCCACAGTGGTCTTGCCAGTACCAGGGTTGCCGGTGAACACGAGGTGGTTGCTGGTGTCGATGACGGGCATGCCACGCTCTTTGCGGAGTCGTTGCACCTGCAACAAGTTGGTGAGAAGTTTGACCTCGGCTTTCACCGGTGCCAAGCCGACCAGTGCGTCGAGTTCTGCCAGAAGTGCTTCCAGCGGCTTCGCTGGTTCTGCGGGTGCGACGGAAACCGCGGCTGCAGTGGCGGGCGTGGCCGTTGCGACTTTGGGCGTAACCGGTGACACAGCGGACGCGACCGTGCCCGGCCGTGGGAGGCCGGCCGCGTCCATCGACTTCAGCAGGGCGCCCCGCAACGCCTCGATGGTGAACAACTCGGTGGGCGAGGGGATGAGGTCGAGGCTGGCCGTCGTGTGCGCGAGCCGCATGGCGCATTCGTAGTAGCGATGCGTGCGGCGCCCCCGGTCACGGACGTCGGCGTCGACCAGCAGACTGAACAACACGCTCGGCTTGTCCACCCAGGTGCGACGGCCGGTCATGACGCCGGTCGCGCGAATGTGGGCAGGGGTGGCGCCAGCCAGAGCGATGGGCACTTCGGCGCCGAATGCTTCGGTGTACGCCCACAACTCGTCGTCGGTGTGGCGGGTATCGGCATCGATGATAGCTGCCGTCAGGTTGGCGGCCTCGATAGCCACATCAGGCCGCAGCGCGCTCTCGTCCTTGCCCGACAGGTCGACCAACGCCTTGGTGATGCTGTCGATGAACTGCTGGGATGCTCGTGTGAGCGGGGCGGTAACCACGGACGGATCGTATTCGGTTTCGGCCTAAGGGCGTATTGATTGACCCCTCGGTCAAGTCGCCCGGTAATGTCGTCAGATGGCTGAGCATCGGTTTGATTCCGTTCCTGAGGTCCGCGACGGATTGAAGGGCGTCAACTATCTGGCGGACGATGGCATCGCCGGGGTGGTGTTCCTTGCCGATCGTCTGCAGAAGCCGATCCTGGTCGAAGGGCCCGCCGGTACCGGCAAGACGCAGTTGGCCAAGAGCGTCGCCGACATGATCGGCGCTCGCCTTATCCGTCTGCAGTGTTACGAGGGCCTGGATGAGTCGAAGGCGCTGTACGAGTGGAACTACAAAAAGCAGCTCCTTCGCATCCAAGCCGACCGAACGTCCGACGGCTGGAACGAGATTTCTGACGACATCTTCTCCGATGAATTCCTACTCACGCGCCCCCTCCTTGAAGCCATCACGGCCAAAGAGCCCGTTGTGCTTCTGATCGACGAAGTTGACCGCGTCGAGATCGAGACCGAAGCACTGCTGCTCGAAATCCTCTCCGAGTATCAGGTCTCTATCCCCGAGCTTGGCACCGTTACCGCCACGCAAATCCCGCTCGTGTTTCTTACGTCGAACAACACTCGCGAGCTGTCCGAGGCGCTCAAGCGTCGTTGCCTGTTCCTCCACATCGACTACCCGCAGATGGACCGCGAGAAAGAGATCGTGCTCACCAAGGTTCCCGGCATCACCGAGAACTTGGCCGACCAGATCGCCCGCATCGTGCGCTCCATCCGCCAACTGGAGCTGAAGAAGGCGCCATCGGTCTCCGAGACGCTGGACTGGGCCCGCACACTGGTGCACCTGGGCGTCGAGCAGGTCGACGAGCAGCAGGCCACCGAGACCATCACCATCCTGCTCAAGTACCAGGCCGACATCGCCAAGGCCATCAAGGAGTTCGGCGGTGACGGGAAGTCCTGGACCCGGGGCGGGCAGGCCCCGTCCCGTTCATGACCGATGTCGCGTCGCCCGAACCGGCGACGACGACCGGTGACGCGCTGGTCGACCTGCTCAACGGCTTCATCGTCGAGCTGCGCGAGGCCGGGCTGCCCGTCAGCCTGACCGAGAACCTGGACGCCATGCAGGCCGTCCGCCACATCCCCCTCGAGGACCGGGAAGCGTTCAAGTACGCCCTCGCGGCCACCCTCGTGAAGAACAACGCCCACTGGCGGG
>JAYTKG010000110.1:0-2215 GCA_043730435.1 Acidimicrobiia bacterium
TGACGAGCAATCTGCGCTATAGCCAGATGGCACCGTTGACGATGTACAACGAGGTCAACACCGCGAACAACCTTCCCGCCGAGATAAAGATCAGCGCGATCGATGGCGATGAGTACAAATTTCTGTTCATTGCCAAAGGGGGCGGCAGCGCGAATAAGAGCTACCTGTTCCAAGAGACAAAGGCCTTACTCAACGAGAAGTCGCTGCTGCCGTGGCTCTTCGACAAAATGCAGGCGCTGGGCACGTCGGCATGCCCGCCGTATCACCTCGCGATCGTTGTCGGGGGTACTTCGGCAGAATTCGCGGTGGAGACGGCCAAGCTGGCGAGCACCAAATACCTCGATAGCTTGCCGACCAGCGGCAGCAGAACAGGGCACGCATTTCGCGACATCGAACTGGAGGCCAAGGTCCTCCAACTCGCCCAGCAAACAGGAATCGGGGCACAGTTTGGGGGTAAATACTTTTGCCATGATGTTCGCGTTGTTCGCCTACCGCGCCATGGTGCCAGCTGCCCGGTGGCTCTGGCCGTCAGTTGCTCGGCCGACCGACAGGCGCTGGGAAAGATCACCAGCGAAGGCATATTCCTTGAGCAACTGGAAACGGAACCAGCTCACTACCTACCCGAGGTCAGGCACGAAGACCTGGCTGAAACGGTCGTACAGATCGATCTGAACCGGCCGATGTCCGAGATTCGGGCCGAACTCTCCAAACACCCCGTCAAGACCCGGGTGATGCTCACCGGACCAATGGTCGTAGCCCGCGACATTGCCCACGCCAAACTGAAGGAACTGCTTGACTCGGGCCAGCCAATGCCGCAGTACATGAAGGATTTCTGCGTGTACTACGCCGGCCCGGCCAAAACACCTGAGGGCTACGCGTCTGGGTCCTTTGGGCCGACAACTGCCGGACGAATGGACAGTTATGTCGAAGAGTTCCAAGCGGCTGGGGGGAGCATGGTGATGTTGGCCAAAGGTAATCGCAGCCGCCAAGTGACCGCTTCATGCCAGGCTCACGAAGGATTCTACCTGGGATCAATTGGCGGCCCAGCCGCGCGTTTAGCGCTGGATTGCATCACCAAGGTCGAGGTGTTGGAATACCCGGAACTGGGGATGGAAGCGATCTGGAAGATCGAGGTGCAAGATTTCCCGGCGTTTATCGTCGTCGACGACAAAGGCAACGATTTCTTCGAACAGCTCAACCGGGCCGCCGCGGGCACCCCCGTCCACCTGCATTAGGTACATCATTCCAAGAACGTGGGCAATCGAGCGCCGGTGACCCCGATTGCGGCGTTACTGCTCGAACTTCATGCCTGACAGCACGCTGACGGTGCGCTGAGGCATGGGGTTTGAGTGGAACCGCTCCTCTGGTCAGTTTGGCGGGCTACAGCAGCGATTTCATCAGCGCACGGGTGCGGGCAACCTCGTCTGGGTTGCCGCCAAATTCGACGGCGCCGAAATCGGTGACACCGACATCGGCCAAGGCGCGCACGCGGTCACCGACTTCGGCTTCGGATCCAACGATTGCAATATCGGCCGGGCCTGCTGCGCCCTCCATGTCGAGCATTGCCCGGTAGCTGGGTAGGTAGCCGTACATCTGGAAGATGGCCGCTGCGCGAACCAGCGCAGCATCTTTGTCGTCGGTGACGCAGACTGGCAGGGCAGCGATCACGCGCTGGTCGGGGCGGCCAGCGGCCTCGGCCGCGGCGCGCAGCGTTGGCACCGTGTGATCGCGCAACGTGGCCGGCCCGGTACACCAGGTCAGCGTGCCGTCGGCCATGGCCGCTGTCACACGCAGCATTTGGGCACCAAGCGCGGCAACCACGACGGCCGGGCGCGACGTCCCCGGCGCGGTCACAGTGACATTGACCTGGTAGGCCTCACCCTGAAAGTTCACCGGCTGGCCTTCGAGCAGCGGCATCATGACGCTGAGATACTCACGTAAGTGACGTACGGGCTTGTCGAATGACATGCCCATCATGGTCTCGATCACCACTTGATGACTCAGGCCAATACCCAAGCACAACCGCCCACTGGCCGCCGCGTTGACGGTCAGCGCCTGCTGGGCGAGCATCATTGGGTGCCGTGGAAACGTCGGCACCACGCTGGTACCAAGTTCGATGCGTGGCACTTCGCGGCCGACGACGGCCAAGGCAGTGAGCGCGTCGTGACCAAAGATCTGCGGTGTCCAGAAGCTGGCAAAGCCGTCGGCTTCGGCC
>JAYTKG010000111.1:0-3908 GCA_043730435.1 Acidimicrobiia bacterium
ACGCCGCTCAGCAACACCGAGACGCGCATGGACGACGTCTACAAGAATCGCCAAGACCCGGCGGTGACCGTTGCCTTCCCGTTGGAAACCGGCGAGGACCTCTGGATCTGGACCACCACACCATGGACGCTGCCATCGAACCTTGCTGCTGCCGTCGGCCCCAAAGTTGCGTATGCCGTCATGGACAAAGACGGCCACAAGGTGATCCTGGCGGAGGCGCGCGTTGGGGGTTACGCCAAAGAGCTCGACGGCTACACCCACGTCGCCACCCTGCTCGGCAATGAACTGGCCGGGCGCGCGTACACCCCGCCGTTCAGCTTCTTCGCCGGTCGCCCGAACGCGCACAAGATACTGCCCGGAGACTTCGTTACCACCGAAGACGGTACCGGTGTGGTGCACTTGGCACCCGGCTTCGGCGAAGACGACCAGATCGTGTGTGCGGCCAACGGCATCGACACTGTGGTTCCCGTCGACTCACAGTGTCGCTTCACGGGCGAAGTGCCCGACTTCGAGGGTCTGCAGGTCTTTGAGGCCAACACCCCGGTCGTGCGACGTCTGCGCGACGAAGGCTGCCTCGTGCGACTCGACAGCTATGACCACCCGTACCCTCACTGCTGGCGCTGCAACACGGCCCTCGTCTACCGCGGTATCGGCTCGTGGTTCGTTGAGGTCACCAAGGTCAAAGAGCGCATGGTCGAACTCAACCAAGAAATCACCTGGGTACCCGAGCATGTGAAGGAAGGCAGCTTCGGCAAGTGGGTGGCCAACGCTCGTGATTGGTCCATCAGCCGTAACCGTTTCTGGGGTTCGCCGATCCCGGTGTGGAAGAGCGACGACCCCCGCTATTCCCGCATTGACGTGTACGGCTCGGTAGAACAACTGCAGGCCGACTTCGGCGTCACCATCAACGATCTGCATCGCCCGCGGGTCGACGAGCTTGTGCGCCCCAACCCCGACGACCCGACCGGCCAGTCGATGATGCGACGCGTGCCAGAGGTGCTCGACTGTTGGTTCGAGTCCGGCTCTATGCCGTTCGCCCAGGTGCACTATCCGTTCGAGAACCAGGCCTGGTTCGACGACCACTTCCCGGGCGACTTCATTGTCGAGTACATCGGCCAAACCCGCGGTTGGTTCTACACCATGCATGTGTTGGCCACTGCGCTGTTTGACCGCCCGGCGTTCCGTACCTGCATGGCCCACGGCATCGTGCTCGGCAGTGACGGCGCAAAGATGTCGAAGAGTCTGCGCAACTATCCCGACCCGTACGAGATGTTCGACAAGCACGGCTCCGACGCCATGCGCTGGTTCCTCATGTCGTCACCCATCCTGCGCGGCGGCGATCTCGTCGTGACCGAGCAGGGCATCCGCGACAGCGTTCGCCAGGTGATGCTGCCATTGTGGAACACGTGGTACTTCTTCACCCTCTATGCCAACTCGGCCGAGGGTGGCTACCAGGCTCATTTCCGCACCGATCAAACGGGCGTCCTTGATCGCTACGTGCTGGCCAAGCTGCACGAACTCGTGGTGGAGACCACCGAGGCCATGGATCGCTACGACCTCTTCGCCGCCTGCGCGTCGGTGCGGTCGTTCCTCGACGCGCTCACCAACTGGTACATCCGTCGCAGCCGCGATCGCTTCTGGGGCGGCACGTCGGCCGACAGTCACGATGCGTTCGACACGCTTTACACCTCGCTCCACGTGCTTACCCGGATTGCCGCACCGCTGCTTCCGTTGGTCGCCGAGGAGATCTTCACCGGACTCACCGGGGGAGCGTCGGTGCATCTCACCGACTGGCCGTTGGCCGCCGACCTGCCTGCCGACGCTGCGCTGGTCGACGCCATGGACCGCACCCGTGACGTGTGTTCGGCTGCGTCCAGCGTCCGTAAGGCCCGCAACCTTCGGGTCCGTCTGCCGCTCAGTCAGCTCACCGTCACCGGCCCTGGTGCCGACGCATTGGTGCCGTTCGAAGCGATCATCCGGGACGAAGTGAACGTCAAGAATGTCGCCTTCAGTCAGAACGTGAACGCCGGCGCAAAGTACGAACTTAAGCTGGTTCCGGCTGCACTCGGCCCGCGTCTTGGCGACGGTATGCAAAAAGTGATGGCTGCGTTTCGCAAGGGCGACTACGAACTCAAGCTCGGCGAGCGACCCGTGGTGGGCGGAACCGAACTGGTCGAGGGCGAGTATGACTTGCGGCTCGTGCCTGCCGACCCCGACAACAGCGCGGTGCTTGGCAGCGGCGACGGGGTGGTCACCCTCGACACCGAACTCACACCCGAACTGGAGCGCGAGGGGCTCGCCCGTGACCTGGTCCGTCTCGTGCAACAGGCACGTAAAGCCGCCGATCTGCAGGTGAGTGACCGCATCTCGTTGACCGTGACCGCCTCAGAACCGTGGCTCGATGCGCTTCGCGCCCATCGCGACGTGGTTACCGCCGAGACGCTGGCGACCGAAGTGAATTCCCACGTGGATGAGGCGGCCGAGCAACCACACATCGCAGTACGGAAGGCGTAATCTATTCTCCCTGAGCAGCGTAAACCGACGCTTTGACTCGCAAAAGCGAGTCAAAGGGCCGGGCCTGCATTGTTCTCGGAACCCAAAACCGCTAGCTTGTGCGGCCTTCCATCGGCCTAAAGGACGAAACAACACATGGCGAAGCCCCCGGCGAAAGCAACCTCCTCAGCGTCACCGAAGAAAGCGGTGGCGAAGGCCCCTGTCGCCAGCGTCGCAGCTCCGGCCAAGTCGGCGAAGGCCGCTCCCGCAGCCAAGCCTGCGACACAGACCAAGCCGGCAGCCACGAAGGCAACGGCGGCTCCGGCCAAGGCTACGGCGGGAGCGGAAAAGACGAAGCCCGCTGCGGCGGCTACGGCAGCGCCCGCGAAGGCAGTCGTCACCAAGGCTGCCCCGCCGCCTCCGCCCGTCCGCAAGGTTGTTCCCAAGCCCCCGCCGCACGTCCGCAAGGCATCCGACTTTGATACCAAATTCCTGGCGGCGCAGCGGACCCTCCTGCTCGAAGAGCGGGTCAGTCTGGTTGGTCAGGCCGATCGTCTCGAAGGCGAGGCGGCGTCCCTTATGGAAGACCTCGACCCGGGCGACGTGCAGTTTGACGAGGAATCAGGTGAGGGCGACAGCTTGTCGGCCGAGCGCGATCGTGATTTGGCGTTGTCGGCTCAGGCCCGCCAGATGGTGGCCGACATTGACGCCGCACTCCTACGGATCGACGATAAGTCCTACGGCTACTCGCTCATTTCCGGCCAGCCCATCCCGAAGGAACGCCTCGAAGCTATTCCGTGGGCGACTGAATTGGTGCAGGAAAAAGTCGGCGGCCTCGGCTCGTCTCGATGATGGATCATGCCGTTGCCGACACCGCCGCGCCTGCGGTTGGTACCCGCCCGACACGACGGTTTGTCGTGGCCGGTGCGGTGGCAGCGGCCATCGTTGCCGTCGATCAGCTGACCAAAGCCTGGGCGCTGCATTCACTGGTCGATGAGCAGCCCCGCCATGTCCTGTGGTCTCTGCACTGGACCCTTCGGTACAACAGCGGCATGGCTTTTTCGCAAGGCCAGGGCAAGGGGCCCATCATCGCTTTGCTCGCCGTACTCGTCGTGGCTGCTCTCGCCTGGTCACTGCGGTCCAAGCACACGCTCCTGGGTACGGTGTGCACCGGTCTGGTGATGGGCGGCGCTATCGGCAACGTCGCTGACCGCCTGTTCCGAGCCAAGAGCGGATTGTTGTCGGGCCACGTCGTTGACTTCATTGACTTCCGTTGGTGGCCAGCATTCAACGTCGCTGATATGGGCGTGGTCGTCGGGGCAATCCTGCTCCTCCTCGAATCGTGGCGTCACGGACGTCGGCTAAAGAGCAACGCATGATCGAAGAAATCCCCTCATCCCTCGCGGGTGAGCGTC
>JAYTKG010000112.1:0-13550 GCA_043730435.1 Acidimicrobiia bacterium
CTGTGCCGCCCTCACGGGAGCGGAGTGGATGCCTTGCGCGATCACGGCCGCCTCGACGATCGGCACGAGCTTGATCACGAGGAACGGCATGAACGCAGCAAGGCCGAAGGTGATGATTCCGACGACGAGAGTTCCGAATTCTGCGAGACCGTTGCCGACAGTTGATTCGCCGGGATTGCCGGTAGCGCCGATCCCACCCAGCGCACCGAGACCCACAGCCAGTGCCATCGCGATCGCCAGCTTCGAAAAAATCAGAGCGGCGAGTAGCTCTAGCACTCGCCGACGCACCGAGGCGACGGCTGGCCACACGCTGGTTGCCCACGCAATCGGAGCCATCGCAACCACGAGGTAGATGAGGGCCTCGCGCACGAACAGCACCATCCACAGCATCAACATTCCGAGCATGCCGATCAGGAGCAGCAGCGGCGACAGGAACGAGCCAGGGGTCAGTTTCGACGCGGTCAGCAACAAGCCATCGACAGCGTTGACTGCTTTCGGCCGAGTGAGCTTCCAGATGCCGTCCGACATAGCGTCGATCAGCTCAACACCCACCTGCGCAAATCCGACCGTGAACAGGATGCCTGCAACCGCAACCGGCGTGTCGAACGCCATCCTTTTGATCAACTCCATCGGTCGGCCTGCGAGCACACCCTGGATCAGCGCACAGAACACGAAGATCAGGAGCAGACCGGTCGCCACTGCGACCGCCGTTAGATACGGGGCACCCGACGAGTGGGAGAACCACTCCGATGCCAACTGAGGTGAACTCGTCTGATCCATCACGTCCCACACGAAGGACACGAGCTGTACGAAGCCCTTCGCCAGCCAGTCAGTGATGCCACCGATCACGGTGTCCCACGCCCAGCCTGCGGCGGCTTCGAATGGCGCTGAGACGAGATCGATGATCGGGTCCCATGGCATCGGGAACAGCCCGCTCACAAGCCCACCCCCTTCACGACGGCGGGCCATGACCCGACGACCTGAAATTCCTTCCACCCCGACTGCAGAGCTAGTTCGTTGGCTGCCGGAGTCGGTCCCTGGTCGGCATTCGCGGTCGTCACCAGCCATCTCCCGGACGACAACTCGACGTCGACATGAACAGTGCGCCACACCTGCTGGGGTGATCCCGTGCTCGGTGCCCCGAGGATGGAGACCGTCCACACGTCGACCGACGCCGAGTCACCGGTCGACTTGACGACCTTGGCCGTGATCGGAACCTCGACCCACACGAGGCGTTCCACCGGGACGCCGAGTGTCGTGGCCAACTCTGAGGCAGCCTGTTCGAATGACGCGGCTTGAGTGTCGACTTCCGACGGCGCGACGAGCTTCCTGAAGATCTCTCGCCGACCAACCGGAGAATGGCCCATCAAATCGTCGGTCGAAGCCACATAGGCGATGGCGGCCGCGACCGGATCTGGCGCTGCGGCAGTCGGCGCAGCGACCGTCGAGGCCGCGCTCTCGACGTTCGACGAAGTCGACGCAGCGACCTTCGAAGACTGCGACCTCGCTGGCGAACATGCAATCATCGCGAACGTCGCCAGCAGGACGATAGCGCGGAGGCTTCTGCTGTGCATGGGGTCAGCCCCCTGCCCGTCCCACCGCGAACAAGGTGTTGATCAGCACGACAGCCAGGCCCGCGAGAAGTGCTCCGATCGCGCCGCCCGCCACGTAATGCCGGCCGTCCTCAGCCCTCGGACTGTTGCCGAGCTTCGCTCCACCCCGCCACATCGCAGCGCCGTACAAAACCGCTCCGAGCGATGCCATCAGCGACACCCACATCAGCCAGTTCACCAACTGCGACACGAGCTTTGCGCCAGGCATGCCCGTTGGATCGGGCTCGCCGCCCACTGGCGCTGCGAAGACCGACGGCAGCGGACCCGTGACGACCAGAGCGATCGTTATAAGTGTCATTCCTGCCTCCCTCCAATGACGTCGACGCGCCCCAGGGCACTGTGCTTGTTTCATTGATTCACCTCCTGTTGCTTGCCGGCCGCACCCTGGGGCCGTCACTTACACATGCCTCCCAACTCGCGATTTCGTGACACGCGCGTCACGAAATCGTCGATCGGGAGGCATGAGTAGATGTGATCCTCAAAACACCTGTCCTCACGGTCGCTCTTCTCGCAAGTGGGCTTCTGTCCATCCCAGTCGTGATCGGCGGCAACGGCGGTACTGCTTCAGCGGGTTGCGGCGACCTCGCTGTCATCCTCGACACCATCCGAACCATCGAGTCCGGCGGTGACTACACCGCACCCAAGAACCAGGGCGGAGCATCTGGCGCCTACCAGTACGTCGACAGCACATGGAACGAGTACGAGGGATTCGCTTCCGCGTACCTCGCACCGCCGGAGATCCAGGACGCACGAGCGGCGATCGATGTCCAGAACGTCCTCTCGACCTACGGCGATGTCGCGTACGTTCCGATCGTCTGGTACTGGCCGATCGCCGCCACCGATCCCACCCAACTCGACATTGTTCCCAGAGCCGGCGCGGGCAACCGACTGACCGTTCGCGAGTACCAACAGCACTGGCTCGCGGTGTACCAAGCGAAGCCCTTGAGTGAAGCAACTGCCGACTGCACAGGTGCCATACCAACCGAGGACGGGTACGCCCTCCCGATCGACCGAGCGCTCATCGCAGCCCGACCGTCCATGCTCGACGAACCCCACCACGACTACCCGGCGATCGATCTACTGATCCCTGTCGGTTCACCGGTGTACGCCGTTCGCGGCGGCACCGTAGCCCGGGTTGTGGACTGGCCCGACAATTGTTGGCGTCTTGGTCGGTGCGACGAAACCTGCGGCGTCGGCTTGTCCGTCAACGGTGATGACGGCGCTCGCTACATCTACTGCCACGGCAGTCGGCTGAACAGCCTGAAGCTTGGCGATACTGTGACCGTTGGCCAGCTCATCATGTGGTCGGGTGACACGGGTCGCTCCGGAGTCCCACACCTCCACTTCGAGATCAGAGTGAACGGCCAACAGCGTTGTCCGCAAGAAATGCTCCGCCACATCTACCAGACCGGCTTCGCCGTTGAGCCCGGGGGACTGCTAAGAGCGGGATGCAGTTTCTAATTGGGTGGGTCATAGGGTGCGCGCAACGAGTCCTGAGCGTCGGGTAACGCTCTGCGGCGAGCAGACGGACAACGGCGACGTGTGCACGTGCCGCGGGCCTCGCCACGTCCTCTGTGTGCGAGGCACCAACAGCAGAGTCGCCGGCGCGTACGCCACACACCATCCCTGAGGGTGACGCCAACCCCGTACATATTTCTCGGCGTGTCAGGCTGGCGCCGTCGCAGTTGCCATCAACATGACCTTGGTTTAGGCAGTGCCACGAGATGGCTCGAAGTAGGTAGAACCTGGATGGCGGTTTCGTCCCGTTCTCAGGTGCCGCCCTGCCTCCGCCACGCTGCAAGCCCTCTGAGCTGCGTCCTTCGGACTCAGATAGCCAAGTTCGACCGCGCTGCGGAGCACATCGATCGTGTCCAGCACACGCCCGGTCCCGAGTTTGTTTCTCGCAAAATCGTATGCGATCGCATCGTCGGTCGCGAACATGCCTCCAAGGCGCTCCGCGAAGTAGATGCTCTCGGCTTCGCCAGCGTGTTTCGATGCGCCGCCGAGCGCGATCTGCAGACGTCGGATCGAGGCGAGGTCAACTACTTCGGGTTCGAGTGGCGCTCCGAGCCACGCTGCCTCCCAGACCGTGACACACTCGTCCGCCCCAGCCCTTGCGCCTGCGACAATCTCGCGATGCACCGATTCAGTCCAACGGGGTGGATCGCGAGCTTCGTGGACGGCTCTGCACACATCGATGGACTCCGCGACCGCGAGATTGCGAAGTGTGACAGTGTCGAAGAGCACTGGGTCGCTTCGCATTTTCTTGAGGCGACCCGTTAGATCGGGCTTCCGCTGTAGCGTTCGACCGCTGAGGCGTCCTCGTTGCCCGAAGCGAGTTGTGCGTATTGGTCCTCGCCACCTTGCAATCGGCCGACTAACCGTTCCGCTTCCTCACCCAGCAGGTCTGCCAGCGGCCTGATACTCAAGACTCCGCGGCGATAACCCTCCAGGGCGCGTATTGCCAAAAGCAGAGGCGGTCTCGGCTCGACATTGGCCGGAGCAGACAACCGATTTATGAGACTCTTGGCGACCTTTGAATCATCGACAGCAGAGATGAGACCTCGTAGACCTTCGCTTCGAAGCTTGTTGCGAGCCTGGTAGTTGATGTACCCGAGGTTGTGGAGCCGATAGACGAGCGACTCAAAGCTGACGCCAAATCGGATTAGTAGCCGTGCAAGGCTTAGAGGCGAGAGGCCACCTTCAAGCTCAGCTCGAACCTCCGAAGTCGGCATTAGAAGCTTTGCTGCGAAGGCGTTCGCGAGACGCTCGCCATCGTTATACGGCGTAAGGTCCGTGTCGAAGGTGAGGGCTTCCCCATTGCGAGAGAGCACATGTGCGAGTTCGTGTGCCAGTGTGAACAACGCACGGGGTCGGGGCTGACTCGAGCGGACGAACACGAGCGGAAATGTCCAGTCCGTTATGGCAGCTCCGGCATGGCTGGTATCGAGGTGGTCCTCCACCAGGACATCCACTTGCAGCCGGCTCTCGATTGCTTCCGCTAATGCCGTGAAGCGGTCATCCGACTCCGCTGGCAAACCAAGGCGTTCGCGCGCCCAATCTGCAAGAACATCGGCTGATCTCTCCCAATCGACTTCATCCACCGGGGGAACACCTTCGAGCTGGGCGGTCGATGGCAAACCCGATTCGGATAGGACTTCGTGTAACTCGGCCAGCGCTCGTAAACGTTCAAGCGCCGACGAGTCTGGACAATCGCCCGAGTCTGCCCGTGCGGCAATCGGCAGTCGGGCAAGTAGCGATGACTCATCGAGTATTGCGAGCACGGACACGCGAAGGGCTTGCGCTATGAGCGTGAGTTCATCAGACTTCACTCCGCGCTTGCCGGATTCAATGTTGGACATCGCGCTCGGATCTAAACCGACGGCCGCGGCGAGTTCATGCGATTTCAGGGTGGCTGACTCACGTAGCGTACGAATCCGCGCGCCTACAGAAGCGTTGGTTGGCGGCACCCAGCCAATCTAGCAGGCATGTTGCGATTTTTGCAAGAAATACTTGCGATTTTCACATTCTCTTGATAGAACTCTTGGTGTCTTGCGAAAATCGCAATACAGTACAAATGCCCTTAGGTGATGCGACGTGACAACTGATTCCGAAACGAACTCCAACAACCCGGAGGCTGAAGACCACGGCCGTGATCGAACTGTGATCGTCAAGGTCAACGACGAACCAGTCACGCTAGAGGACCGCTCACAGTCGGGAGCCGAAATCAAGGCCGCAGCGATTTCGGCAGGGATTCCAATTCAGCACGATTTCGTGCTCTCAGAAGTACGCAAGAACGGAAAGCAGCGCATTGTTCGCGACGACGAAATCCTTCACGTGAAGAACGGTGATGAGTTCTGGGCAATCCCGGGCGACGACAATTCATGAAAGTCGCTACTCCAGATTTGGTCAAGACAGCCGTGCAACTCGCGATTGAGGGCCTGGATGCTCAGTACGGATGCGAAAAGGTTCATCCGTACCCCGACGGGCAGGGCGGCGCGTGGGTGACGATCGATGAGGTCGAACTTGGCCCTCCATACGGTCAGCCCGACACAACCGTGATCTGTCTCCTCCCCTTCAACCTGCCGAACGCAGATGTCTATCCGATCTTCGTTCGGACCGATCTCAGTCGCGCGGACAATCAGCCTTTGGGGGAAGGGTTTCAACAGACAGCGGTTCAACTTCCCGGGGAGCCGACGCCCCGACAGGCCACTCAAGTGTCGCGGCGAACCCGCAACGGCCAGTTTACGGACCAAACTGCAACACTGAAGATAGAGAAGGTCCTCGCCTGGATACGGGGACAATGAACATCTTGGGCTACGCCGATCTCGAATTGAGGGTGCGAGAGACCGACTGGTCAAGCCTGACGGCGCACCTGTTCCCCGGAGACCACGACGAACATGGCGCGGTTCTGCTTTGCGGTCGATCGCGAACCGAGCGAGGCGATCGACTCACAGTTCGAGAAGTCATACCCGCGATCGATGGAGTTGACTACGTGGCGGGAACGCGTGGATACCGGCACCTCAAGGGCGAGTTCGTCACCCACCAAATTCGCCGCGCTCGCGACCTCGAGCTTGTGTACCTCGCTGTGCACAATCACGGCGGTGATGACGAAGTGGCGTTTTCCGGACCTGACCTCGACTCCCACGAGCGCGCCTATCCCACCCTTCTGAAGCTGAGCAAGAGAGCGGTCGGCGCTCTGGTTTGCACTCGCCAGGCGGTTGCGGGCGACATCTGGGAGGTCGACGGTACGCGGATGCACGTCGGTAGAACTGTTGTAGTCGGCAGGAGTCGGCGAGTCCTCACGCCGGCTCCGCGGCGACCGCTCAGTCGTGATGATGACTTCCGATTTGATCGGCAAGCGCTCCTGTTCGGCTCGGATGGGCAAGGCATGCTCGCATCGACGACCGTTGCAATCATCGGCTGTGGAGGCGTTGGGATGATCCTCGTGGAGTTGTTGGCGAGACTCGGGGTTGGTCGGCTAATCGTCATAGATCCGGAGCGAATCGAATCCACCAATCTCCCCCGACTTCCCGGAGCATCCCGGCGAGACGCTATGGAATATTTCGACCGCTGTGGAACTCCGAAATGGCTGCGCCAATTCGCCCGCCGATTCACCCGTCACAAGGTGAGGGTGGCTCAAAGAATCGCTGCCCGGGCAAACCACCAGATCATCGTGGAAGGGATCGTCGGCGACGTCGCCGATGCAGACATCGCTCTGCGACTGCGCGATGCCGACTACCTATTGCTCGCGGCTGACACCATGCTGGCACGAGACGTCGTTAACCAGCTCTCGTACCAGTATCTGATTCCAGCACTACAGGTCGGCTCGAAGGTGGTCATCGATCCGCGGACAGGAAACATCGGGGACGTGTTTGCCGTCGTACGCCATTTGGGTATAGCCGCGGGCTGCCTCCGATGCTCGGGACTCATCGACCCCACCCGGTTGGCAGAGGAGGCCCTCGGGGACCCCGACCAAGTTGCCCGACAACGTTATGTCGATGATCCAGACGTCCACGCTCCCAGCGTTATAACCGTAAACGCCCTCGGAGCAGCGTTCGCAGCGAACGACCTCATGATGCACACAGTCGGACTCGGCGGAGCAGAACCATCGCACCGATTCCTGCGCAACCGGACGGTCGGTCGCAGTGGAAGCAATGTCACCGTTGTGGACCCCACCGCGGATTCTCGATGCTCCGTATGTTCGCTCGCGAACAGCTCCGCGCTCTCGCGCGGCGATGGATTCGATCTCCCAACCAGAGTACAGCCGAGACAGCAATGAACCGCTCGGTGCACCCTGCGCCCGAGGCAGCGAACGTGCCGGCTGACGGTGATTCCACTGCGGGATCGGATGGCCAAGTCGTTGAAACGCGCAGGCCTCGGTTGCGTCGGTGGCGACCTCATTGCATCCGGTTGACCATTCTGTGCTCGGATCCAACGGGCTGGCGGCACAGAGATCAACCTCCCGGAGGATCGATGAGCCACGTCCGCGCTATGCACCGGCAGGTCGATCGCGAATGTGTGCTGGCTGTGAATCCGAGCGACATGATGTGCGGATGAGTTCAAGGCCGGCAGAATCTCTCCTCGGTGCCGAACTGGTAGACGGCTGGCGCGTTGTCGACCGCATACCAAGGGGACCGGACGCAACAGGTGGGACGCAATCTGTGGCGTACCTCGTTGAACGTGTCTCGGCCGCCGGCGTCGAACAAGGCTTCTGCAAGGCGCTGGACTTCGCCTCTGTTCGAGACATCGCAAAGAACAACTCCATTCCGATCGTCGACGCGCTCCAGCTGTTGACCGCCGCGTATACCTTCGAACGCGACCTGGTCCTCGACTGCGCAGGCATACGGATGCGCAACATCGTGAGAGGTATCGCCGCTGGAGAGTATTTCGTCGACGATCCGACTGTCGACGCCCTCTTGAGCTCTGTCCCCTACATCATTTTCGAGCGGGCAGACGGCGATGTGAGGTCTCAGCTTGCGACGGGCGATTTCGACGACTCGTGGCGCCTGCGAGTCC
This sequence comes from Acidimicrobiia bacterium, assembly GCA_043730435.1. GTDB lineage: Bacteria > Actinomycetota > Acidimicrobiia > Acidimicrobiales > Ilumatobacteraceae > JANMCE01. The sequence goes on from JAYTKG010000112.1 coordinate 8,133, forward strand.
TACACGGCGCGTCGAACGGCCTGCGCCAGCTGCATCAATCGGGTATTTTCCATCAGGATCTAAAGCCATCGAACGTGATGACAGTTGGCCGGATGAGCAAGCTAGGCGACCTGGGGCGCGCGTCGAGACTCGATCGAGCCGGCGCCTGGGACGGGCCGACGATCGCAGGTGATCGAACTTATGCACCGCCTGAACTCTTGTACGGTGAGTACCACCTCGACGATCGTGTCCGTCGGCTAGCCACTGACCTGTACCACATAGGTAGCTTGGCCTTCTTTTTGTTCGGAGGCTCGGGATTGACAGCGCTACTGCTGGCCGACCTTGGCCCCACGTTTCACTGGCGGACGTGGCCGCGGGACTATCGAAATGTGCTGCCATACATGCGAGGCGCATTCGATCGTGCGCTCGTCGCTTTGGAGCCCTCGCTTCCAGCCGGGATTCGAATGGACCTCAGCCAATTGATTCGCGAACTGGCCGACCCGGATCCATTGCTCCGCGGCAGAGCCGGAATTGGAACAGGCCGGTATTCGATGGAGCGCTATGTGTCGGTACTCGACAGAATTGCGCGGCGTTGCGAGATAGCGCTTCGCTTACCCACACGATCATGACTGCGGCAACGACAGACAGTGACCGTGACGTCGTCCCGCGATGGCGAAGCGTGCGTCGTACCGCTGAAGCAGGAGAGTTTCAACGACTCGCCGAACCACGTCCACTCGCCGACTCGCACATTTTCGAGCTCGAGAGATTTGAAAGGACATGGCGGGCTGCACCTTCGGATGTCAGCGCAAGTGAATTCTTGGGCGCTGCGATCGTCGCCGGGGACTCCGATCGCGCCACGGACGCGACGAAAGCCCTCGACAAAGGTGGCAAGTCTTCCGGTCTGGTCGGCATCCTCACCACATTCGAAGACTCACTCCCCGAGCCCAGTGCCACCGTTGACTTCCCCGAGACGGAGTTCTTCTATAAGAGAATTTCAGCCCTGCGAGAACATCTTCGCCGCGACCCTCGGGACCCAATCGCTTGGGCAGATCTCGGTAGGCGCTACACCTCGCTCGGTCAGTTTCATCAGGCGGAACAGTCGCTCAACATCGCCCGCGCATTGGCGCCCGAGAGCCGATACCTGCTCCGCGTCGCCTCCAAGTTCCTGGTTCATATTGGCAGACCAGATGATGCTTACAAGATGCTCAGAGCCTCTGCGCGCACCAGGCGGGATCCATGGCTAATGGCTGCGGTTCTTGCGACTGCCAGTATCGCTGAGATGCCCATTCGGGATATCAAGGTCGCTAAACGAATTGCGGAAGACGCAAACTTCCGACCCATCGAACGGTCGGAGTTGACAAGCGAACTGGCCACACTGGAGCTCAGAGGCGGAGCGGATAGGCGCGCTCGTCAGGCGTTCCGTCGTACTCTCCAGAGTCCTACTGACAACGCGCTCGCCCAGGTCCAGTGGGCCAGCCGGCGCATCTCGAACCTGGAGGTACCTCTCGCCGAACTCCAGATCCCGTTCGCCGCAGAAGCAAACGCTAGAGCGGCCGCAGACGAAGGCCGCTGGTCTGATGCCCTCGGCTTCATTCTCGACTGGCTCGACGACCAGCCATTCGAAACTGACGCTGCGATCCTTGGATCGTACGCTGCGTCAGTCGGTATGAATGATTGGACCACGGCTACTCAGATTGCTCGGATGGGCCTTCGAGCCAAACCAGGCGACCTGACGTTGCTGAACAATCTTGCGTACGCGCTGACGGAATGCGGCCTGTTCGGCGACGCCGCCACGATTCTTGATGGCGTCTCGGCGGATGGCGAGACAGCTGAAAGCGCGGCAATGATCGCAACACGTGGGCTTCTCGCCTTCCGAACTGGGATCGCCGACGAAGGCCGGACTCTCTACGCCCAAGCCATCGAAATGGCGATCCGAACTTCTAATAAGCATCTAGAGGCAATGGCGCGCGTGATGCTGTTGCGGGAGGAGCTCACGCACGGTTGGGTCCCGGACATAGATGGCCACCTTGCTGCCGTCTCGCTTCTGCTTACGGGCAACCCTGACCCAGGAGTCCAAACGATACTCAGGCGCATTGACGGCCTACGGAGCCGGCACGCTTCACCGCTGATGCCGAGTTGAATGCACCCGACCAGGACTAGATGCTCAGTTGTGGGGCCACGGCAGCGAGGGCCGCAACAGCGGTGAGAACCGTATGCCAGTTCTGCCAATGTTGGCTGGTGATCCCGTGCGCGGCGACAATTGCGCCACAGACGCCTGCGAAGGCACCTATGACTTTCCAGTCATGTTTCGACATTCGTCCTACTCTCACTCTCGTCTGACAAATGGCCCTGCGGAACCGCGTGGAGGTTTCTCGCGGCTCCGCTCGACTGCTGGGCGGCCGCCGCAGCTGCAACCGCAGTCACCACATTGGCGATCGCCTTGCGCCTGGCCTCCTTGACCTCCGGTGGCGCGTACTCCGCGATCAACTTGTACAGGCCAGCTCTGCTGATTCCCAGAAGTCGGGACGCCTTCGAGGCACCCTCGCGTGTGTACAGCTCGTACACCGTCGCGCCGCGCGCGACCATTAGTTCATTGTGCAGCGCTCGTGAGGTTTCGAGAGCTCGGAGCAACTCGGCGTGACGCTGCAGCGGATCCTCGATCTGACGGATCGCCGCGAGGTCGATGGACTTGGCGGACGGCATACTGTCAGGATATACCCTGACGTAGGCATTTGTCCACTACTACGACACTTGTCTACCTATGTTGACACCTGGGGCATCCGAACTCCGCAACCGCATTTACGTGGTGCTCGCGACTGTGAAGCTCGCCATAACGAAAGGCGCGGGCTCTCTCGACGTGACTGCTAGAGCAGAATTGATCCTACGAAATTCGGTCTGAGACGAGACTTGCAACTAGTCGCGAGGCGCTCTCTTCTTCGCCTGCGCGTTCGAAGGACGCTACGACTCGGGCGATCAATGGGTCGTCCACACCGGCGTCGATCGCACGAGCCGTTCGGCAGGCTGCTGCCCCGGCCTCCACGAGCTGGTGCCGCTGAAGGTGCAGATCGATGCATCGTCTCGCCACGGCTTTGATCGTTTCGGTCATCAACGTTGCGGTGCCATCGCTGTACGCCCATGAGTAGCCCGAAGGGGCTCTAAAGGGTGGGCCGTCGACCACCTCCAGCGCGGCGTCGAGGACCTCCACTGCCTCGTCCGCGGACAGTGTGTCGGCGCGACGAGCCATGGCAAGGAACCGATCCCAGTCGGTCACCACTCGACGAGACAGTCGATAGACGTATTGGTTGTCTCGACCGAGCGGGAACAACATTTCGCCGTCTGCTCCGGTGCCGAGCTTCCGTCGTACGCCAGCCATGGCATTGGTGATCGTGCGAGGCGCGGCCCCCTTCGGCCAGACCATCGTGGCGATGGTGTCGGAGTTCTCACCGTTGCGGTGGAACGCGAGGTAGATCGCGAGGTGAAGCTCGGTCGGGGTAAGAGGCTGTTTGGTGCCGACCGCCCGAACCTGCCCGAGCACCTTCAGCTCAACATCCCACGCGTCGTCCGTGGGGTGCGCCTCGTCGACAACCGTGGGCTCGCGAGGTCTTTCCCGTTCGACTAACTGGAGATGATCTGCGAGGACCAGTTCCTCTTGCAGCGCCGCGACATCGTCGGTGCCTTCGTCATGTTCGTCGGGAACTGCGTCGGGAACGATCTCGCTCACAACGGCCCCGAGGTCGGCGTCGAAACCGACCGGATCGAGCGTGAGACCGAGTGGGTCAATCTCGACACTGTCGTCGCTGCAACGCAGCTGCCATGTGAGCGAGGGAATGGCGCCGACCACGATGACGACCGCGCCGAGATCTCCATTCGCGAGACCGACCAAGGTCGCCAGTTCGTTTGAATCGCATCGTTCTGGGTCGATCACTACAACGACCGGCTCGTGACTGTCCTGCGGGCGCGAGCGAGCGCGCAAAGCGAAGAGCGATGTGAGGCGTCGATGCGCGAGCAGCGCGCCGGCGGCGTCGGCACGATCTCGTAGCCAGCCGATCGCCTCCTCCAGTTCGACGCTTCGGGCATGGTCCGGTTGACCAATGAGATGATCGAGGCCGACGAGCAGTACCGTCGGAGAGTCGGAGAACACGCTGCACGCCAGCTCGGTCGCGATCGACCTCCACAGCGCGTCAGCAACACGGGCGTCGCCAGAGATCGCTAGCGCTCCGCAGCTCTCAAGATTGAGCAGGACATCCGCACCCTCTCGTCGGCCGACCGTTACAAGGCACGGACATGGGTTGGGATTGTCAGCGGTGCTGAGATCGACTACACGCTTGAGGGTCCAGGACCATCCTCCGTCGGGCGTCTGCCACGGCGCCGGCGACTCGACGTTCGGGGTGTCCCAGACGAGTTCGATCTCGTCTCCGGCGAGTCGAAGCAACCGAGGCACTGGTGTCGGCTCGCCCGGTCGAGGTCGAAGGCGGGCGGCGAGTGTTCGCAGCGCGCCGGCTGTCCATTCAACCGTCGAGAGGTTCTCGGTCTCGCGGAGAGCGACGCCCACCCGGACGGCCCGCTTGCTTGGGCGTCGGACCCGCTGGTCAACGGGTAGACGGTGACGTCGCCGTGCGGCGAGGGCCAGCAGCGCAGCAGCCAGCCCAGCACTTCCCGTCCACCCGATGAGCTGTGCGAGGGAGTGCCCGACTTCTGTGTCTGAGGTGTCGGGTTCAGCGATCGGCGCCGACGGTGCCTCGGCCGTCTTCGTCGATGCAGTCACCGTCAATGGCGCCGTTGAAGTCACAGCGGGGGTCGTCGGTGGCGGCAGCGGCCCTGCGGTGCTCACCGGCTTCGACCCGACGTCGGTTGTCGGCGGAGATGGCTCCGCTACGGGCGGCGTTGCAGCAACGGGTGGTGGCAGCGGGCCGGGCTCGGCGGTCGGGGTTGTCGGCAGGCTCGGATCGGTAGGCGGAGGCAGGGTGATTTGTTGGCCAGTGAAGATCAGGTTGGGATCCTCAACATCAGGGTTGGCTGCCACGGTGGCCCATACGAGCTCTGAGGTCGCGTGGCCGTAGTGACGGTCGACGATGTCCCAGAGGGTGTCTCCGTGCTGAACCGTCACGACCGCCCAACTCGCTTCGCCCTGAACCGTCGGGGGAGCCGGAAGCGGCTGAGGTGCGAGCGATGACTCAGGCAGGACGATTTGCCAACCCACCAGGATCAGGTTCGGATCGGCGATCTGCGGATTGGCCGCCATAACCCGACGAACAAGATCAGCATCGAATCGGCCGTAGTGGTCGACGAGGATCTGGCTTAGCGTGTCCCCTTTGCGGACTGCGTGCGTCCCATCCACACCCGTTTCACCTGGTTGCTCGGCTGAGACGCCGAAGCCTTGAAACTCGCCGCGGAGAGCGACCGACGGCGTGGAAGCTGGGGTGTCCATCACCAGTGCGA
>JAYTKG010000113.1:0-3603 GCA_043730435.1 Acidimicrobiia bacterium
CCAGTTGCCGACCAGCCGGGTCACGTTGTACAGCAATGTAAGCATCACCGCAGACCGCCTGATTCTTTTGGCGATTGGCTTTTTCTCGGCTTTCGTCCTTTGGCTGGTGTACCGCTCGTCGAAATTCGGCATCGAGACCGAAGCAGTTTCGGAGAGTGAGCGTTCGGCGGCGGCTGTCGGTGTGTCACCGAACAAGGTCGCTGTCCTTAACTGGGCGCTTGGATCGTCGGTCGCTTGCATGGCCGGAATCCTCGTCGTGCCGGTCATGACGCTTCAGGTCACCGCCATGACGAGCCTCGTGCTCGCTGCGCTCGCTGCCGCGCTAGTGGGCGATTTCAAATCGTTTCCGATCGCAACCGCGGCGGGCTACCTACTCGGCATGGGTCAGACACTGGTTGGGCGGTTCTGGCACCAGCAGGGCCTCGGCCAGTCTCTGCCGTTCTTGTTAATCATCGTCATGTTGGTGTTCCGTGGCCGCTCCATCCCGATGCGCGACCACTTCCTGCGGAGGCTGCCGTCGATCGGCAACGGTCGGATGTCGTGGGACTGGACCTTCTTCCTCTCCGGCGCCGTGGTGTTCCTCATCCTTACGAAGGAAACCAAATGGATCGACGCAATCACCGTCACTCTGTGTGCGTCGATCATTTTGCTCTCCATCGTGGTCGTCACCGGCTATGCCGGTCAGCTGTCGTTAGCTCAATACTCCATGGCAGGTTTCGGTGCCTGGGTCGCGGGCCGACTTGTCGCGGTGTACCACATCCCGTTCTTGCTGGGACTCCTCGCCGGGGTGGCGGCGGCCGTCCCGCTGGGCGTGATCTTTGCTCTGCCAGCCGTGCGCACACGCGGGATCAACCTGGCGGTTGTCACCCTCGGGCTGGGCTCGGCGATCGAGCTCATGCTGTTCAACAACGGGAAGTACACGGGCGGTATTAAGGGCACACCGGTTGGAGACCCAAGTTTGTTCGGATACGACATCAGTTCAATTCGGCACCCGAAACGGTATGCGATCTTTATCCTCGTCATGGCGCTGCTCATGGTTGTAGTGGTAGCGAACGTGCGACGCGGTCGTAGCGGCCGTCGCCTGATCGCGGTGCGCACCAACGAGCGGGCAGCGGCAGCGCTGGGCATCAATATTGTTGCCGCCAAGCTCTTCGCATTTGCACTCGCCTCGGCCATCGCCGCGCTCGGTGGAATCCTGCTTGCGTTCCGCCTCACCTCGATCAGCTATCAGTCGTTTACGAACTTCACCTCAATCACCTACGCGGGCCTGTCACTCATTGGTGGCGTTGGACATCTTCTGGGAGCCTTCGTCGGGGGAATGATGGCCACAGCTGGCTTCAACCAACAGGTCCTCGAGTCGACGTGGGGCAATGTTGGTGCGTACCTTCAGCTGATCACCGGAATCGCCATCCTCCTTGTTGTGCTGTACAACCCCGACGGGGTGGCCGCCGAATGGGCCAAGACGTTCCGGTATATGAAGCGCACGAAGAAGTTCGGTGAGTCGTACTTCATCAAGTTGTCCGATGTGTCCCTCCCGCATGACGCGAACCATGACCAGCGTGTTGTCCCGAAATCACTCGTCGTTCGTGATCTAACGGTTCAGTACGGTTCCGTCACAGCCGTCGATCACGTGGGATTCACGCTGGTGCCGGGTCAAGTTACTGGTCTGATCGGTCCCAACGGTGCAGGTAAGACCTCGCTAATCGACGCGCTCACCGGCTTTACCCGCGCTGGCGGAACGGTGGCGATCGATGACGTAGACATCTCGAACCTCGGTGCTTCGGCTCGGGTAAAAGCGGGCATGGCGCGTTCGTTCCAGTCGCTTGAGTTGTTCGAAGACACGACCGTGTTCGAAAACTTGAGCGTGGCCGCCGATCCGAAAGACCTCTTTTCTTACCTCCGTGACCTTGTGTGGCCCATCATCCCCAAGTTCGGACCGGAGGTTGTCCGAGCAATCGAAGAGTTCCAGCTCGACGAGGACCTTCACCGTGAAGTGAGCGACCTGTCGTACGGCAAGCGACGGCTGTTGGCCATCGCCCGGGCAGTTGCGATGCACCCAAGCGTGTTGCTCCTCGATGAGCCGGCCGCTGGACTCAGTTCGGTTGAGAGTGTCGAACTCGCACGAGTCGTCCGCCGCCTCGCTGACGAATGGGGCATGGCGATTCTCGTGGTGGAGCACGACATGAATTTCGTTATGGGGGTGTGTGACCAAGTGGTGGTCTTGGACTTCGGCACCAAGATCGCAGAGGGGACACCAGAACAGGTCCGCAACAACCCGAAAGTGATTGCCGCATACCTCGGCGACAAGACCGACGACGAACTCGACATCGTCACCACCGACATTCGCACGCTTACGGTTGTGGGTGGGTCACCGCTATGAGCAGCGACACGATCAGCAACGAAATGATGAGCAGCGTCACGACCACTGTGGCAACAGACTCTTTTGGAACAACCCATGTTCCCAACCTTCTCGAGACCCGCATGCTCAAGGCCGGGTACCTTGGGCGCGAGGTCGTCTCGGGTGTCAACCTCACCGTACGACCCGGCGAGGTGGTCGCCCTGCTCGGCCCCAATGGCGCTGGCAAAACCACCACGCTGCTTACTCTCGCAGGCCAACTCGCCCCCGTCGACGGGATCGTGATGTTCAACAACGTTCCCACCTTTACCCCGCTTTACCAGCGCGTGCGTGAGGGGATGGGGCTCGTCACCGAGGAACGTTTGATTTTCACCAAGATGTCGACCCGCGACAACCTGCGGATTGGCGGCGGCGACCTCGATCGTGCACTCGCCCTGTTTCCCGAACTCGAGGTCCGTCTTTCCGTGCGCGCAGGCATGCTGTCGGGCGGAGAGCAGCAAATGGTCGCGCTGGCACGGGCGCTGAGTCGCAAACCCCGCATACTTCTCGCCGACGAACTCTCACTCGGGTTGGCCCCGATGATCGTCGACCGATTGCTTGGCGCGGTCCGTAAGGCGGCCGACGAGTTCGGTGTCGGAGCGCTGATTGTTGAGCAGCACGCACGCAAGGCACTCAAGTACAGCGACCGGATGTACCTCATGTCGCGGGGACGGATCCGAATGGAGATGACGTCGGCCGAGGCGCTCCTCCGACTCGATGAAATCGAAGAGGCCTATATGGCTGGAACGTCGGAGACCGAGGAAGACCACATCGAACGGAAACGCCGCAAGGACATTCGCCGGGCGTGGGGCCGTCAACGAGTCCGGGAGCGTGAGCTGCGCCGACTCACCGGCGATCAGGTTTCTCTTCGTCACAGTTCCGAGGACAACGAGTTGCTCGACCGCGACCAACAACGCCGGGATTGGCAGATGCGCGCTCGGCGCGGCCGAAAGTTCTGAGCACCGAAGCATCGATCTACCTGCAACATCAGCTACCTGCAACATCAGCTACCGGCAACATGAGCTAGACAAGTATTACGACCTCAACACAACCACAACCACAACAATCGTTATCCGAGGGGACATCACCATGGGTTACCGCACCGCCGAACTACCACCGGTCGACATCGACGAGTTCGCCAGCATCCCGTTTCTGAAGCGCATGAAGTTGCTACAGCTGCACTGGGTGGAAGCTGGTTTCGGCACGCC
>JAYTKG010000114.1:0-2630 GCA_043730435.1 Acidimicrobiia bacterium
GGCGATGGCTAAGGCCGATCACATTGTCACCGGCCGCTACACAACCGACCCGGTTCAGGGTGTGCCCATCGAACCGCGGGCCGTCATCGCTCAGTGGCAGGGCAACAAGGTCACGGTGTGGAGCTCCACCCAAGTTCCCTACGCGGCTCGCGCCGGAGTGGCCACCACGCTGCAGATCCCACAGTCTGACGTCCGCGTTGTGGTGCCGTTGCTGGGTGGCGGCTTTGGTGCCAAGTGTGACTTTCATTTCGAGGGCCACATCGCTGCCCTGGCTCGTGCGGCCAAGCGCCCAGTGAAGCTGGTGTTTACCCGGCACGAAGAGTTCTTCGCCATCGGCCATCGCCGTGAAGGAATGCTCATCGAGCTGGAAACGGGCGTGATGAACGACGGCACACTCGTGGCCCGTCGCGCCCGCCTCGTGCTCGACAAGGGCGCCTATTGCGGTGAGGGCGGCTTCTTCGCCCAGATGGCCGCCATGCACGCGTGTGGCCCGTATGTGCTCGATACCGTGAACGTGCACTCGTTCCTGAACTACTCGAACAACCAGCCGTCGTCTTCCATTCGGGCTCCAACGGCGCCGCAGGTGTGCTGGGCGCTCGAGCAGCACATGGACGCGATTGCTCGCACCATCGGTATGGACCCGGTTGCGCTGCGCATGAAGACGCTGATCGAAGAGGGTGCCGAGGGCCCGACCCGCCAGGTGTTCGACTACATCGGCATGAAGGACAGCTTGACCAAAGCCGTTGAGATGATTGGTTACGGCCAGACCCTTCCGGACGACGAGGCCATCGGCATAGCGTGTGGCTGGTGGCCGTGTTTCGCGGTCGAGTCTGGCGCGTACTTCAAGCTCAATCACGACGGCACTGGCACCATCGTGACGGGTGCGCAGGAGAACGGCACCGGCTCGGTCATGGCCATGCCGAAGTTCGTGGCCGAAGAGTTGGGCATGGACCCGAAAGACATTTCCATCCTCTACCAGGACACCGACGCCGCCCCGTGGGACATGGGCTCCAGCGGTTCGCAAACCACCTTTAACAGCGTTCGCGCCGTTCTGGCCGCAGCGGCCGAAGTGCGTGAGCAACTGCTTGATGCTGCCGCCGAAGCACTCGAAGCGGCTCGTGAAGATCTTGAACTGGTCGGTGGTTCGGTGAGCGTAAAGGGCACGCCATCAAAGGCGGTCACCATCGCCGAGTTGGCAGCTGCCGGCACGTTCCACGGAAAGGGCTCCGGCCCACTGCCCGAGTCGCCCGCGGTGCAGGCCGAGGGTTGCGTTGGTCGGCTCGGAATGGAGTCGTTCCTCGCGCCGCAGGTGTTCACCCATGCCGTTCGGGTGAAGGTCGACCGTGACACGGGCGTTGTTCGCGTCGTGCAGGTTGCGGCCGCGCACGATTCGGGTGCGGTGCTCAACCCGATTGGCGCCAACGGCCAAGTGTACGGCGGTGTGGTGATGGGTATTGGGCAGGCGCTGTCCGAAGGCACCATTCTCGATAAGGATGGCAGGCAGCGCAACCCGGGTCTGCTCGACTACAAGCTCGTGACCTGCTCGGATGCTCCACCCATCGATATCGAGTGGGTCGGTCGCTTCACGCCCGATGCCGGGCCCCGTGGCTCGAAAGGTATCGGCGAACCACCAAGCGTTCCGACCGCTGGAGCGATTGCGAATGCGATCGCCCTCGTCATTGGTTCGCCGGTGTGCGCGTTACCCATGACACCCGAGCGCGTGTGGGAAACCAGCCAGGGCGGTGCCCAGTGACCGCTACGTTTGTCGCTCCCACTACATTGGCCGAAGTGCTGGCCGCCATGGCCGCTGGCGCTCGACCCGTCGCGGGCGGCACCGACCTTGTGGTCGGCGCCCGACAGGGCAAGAAGCCGTTGCCGCTATCGTTGGTCGCCATCCATCAGCTCGATGAGCTGCGGGAGATCACACTCACCACCACGGGCGTGCGGATCGGCGCATTGGTTTCGCACGAGCAGATCATTGCAGATGCAACTATCCGGGCGACATACCCTGCGCTGGCCGACGCCTCAGCCATCGTCGGCTCGCACGCCACCCGTGCGCACGGCACGCTTGGCGGCAACGTGATGACCGCTTCCCCCGCAATGGATACCGGCTCACCTTTGATTTGCTTCGGCGCCATTGCCATCTTGCAGTCTGCATCGGGTACCCGGTCGGTACCGATGGACGGGTTGTGGACGGGCCCGGGCCGCACCGTTGCTGAGCCTCACGAACTGCTGGTGGCCATCGAGCTTCCCGCCTTGGCGCCCGGTACCAGTTCTTGCTACGTGCGCCTTGAGTATCGCCGGCAGATGGAGATCGCCATCGTCGGCGCCGGAGCTCAGGTCACCATCGTCGACGGTGTCATTACCGACGCCCGAGTTGCCATGACAGCGGTCTCGGCCACGATCCGACGCGTCGCAGCGGCCGAGCACGCGCTGGTTGGTACCTCGGGTGATCGCGTCGCCGCTGATGCCGCTGGTGTAGCGGTCAGCGAAGCGTGCGCTCCCATCAGCGACGTGCGTGGCTCGGAGACCTATCGCCGAGCCATGGTTGGCGTCATTGCCCGCCGAGCCATTGAAGCAGCCGTCATTCGTGCCACCGGTGGCACCGTCCCCATCCCCGCGAGCCCGGC
>JAYTKG010000115.1:0-4108 GCA_043730435.1 Acidimicrobiia bacterium
CGGGCACGGTAGCAACGACGAACGAACTGGACGCGGTAGCCAAGTTGGCCATGGACCGATCATGGTTGCGCGCGTCGGTGCTGGTTGACAGCGATCTCATTGTGCGCTGGGTTTCCCCGAGCATGGAACTGCTCCTCGGATGGGCACCAACGCAGCTAGTGGGAACTCCCGCATTCGAGTTTGTTCATCCCGACGATCACACCACGGTGGTTGACACCCTGGCGTTCGAGTTGATCGCAGACCCGTCGAGTCGACTGACCCACCAACGGCGCAATGTCCGGGAAGTGCGCTTCCGAAAGCCCGACGGTATGTACGCGCCGTTGGAAACCGCGCTAACCAACTTCTACGACGATCCCGACATTGGCATGATCCTCGTCGATCTGGCTGCATCCACCCAATTTCGCCAGGTAACCAAAGCTATCGAACTCGGCCGCATGGGTGCCGAGATGGCCGAGGTCCTTGCGGTGGTACTTACCCAGTTCACGTCATCGGCTCCAGGACAGCCGGCAGCAGCCATCTTCGACAGTGCCGGAGCGCTGCTTGTGGCGACGGCCAACGCTCCGGTTCCTTATGGGCCGGAACAGGTTGGCGCCTATCGCGACGTGTGGCAGCGTGAACTCCTCGATCCAACGAGCGGCGAAGTGGTGGGCTCGGCTCGATTCTGGTGCCAGCCCGATTTACCGAACCCGTTCGATCTTGACGCAAGCGTGCAGGTTGGTCGACAAGCTGCGATTGCCCTAGCCAACCACTACGCCACCCGACAAGACATGCAAATACACCGCAACCCCCAGAGGCAGCACCGCCCGTGGGCGCCTAACCGCATGATAGCTGCCGACCACCTGGCCACTGTCCGATCTGCTGGCTCCCACAGGACGGCGCCCTGCGGGCCTAGGTGGATCCCTCGATAGCTGTCAGCGGAAGGCCGAGCAGGGCTTCGTCCGGCGCAGCAACGAAGTCTTCGATTCGACCGCGATTCATCCGGAGCAGATCGGGGAAGTCGTTGCCGAGCATCGATACGAGGCGAGGGAAAGATTCTGGTCGAACAGCAGTTTCATGTAGATGAAGCGAGCCGGCGTTCCGGCAGGGCAGCAAACTCCAGAGCGGCTCGAACGTGATCGGCGGTTAGCTCGGGAAAATCGGCAACGATCTCGTCGGTCGACATGCCGGCCGCCAAGTACTCCAGTACGTCGTAGACCGTAATGCGCGTGCCAGAAAACCGTGGCTTGCCGCTGCGCACGCTCGGAGTGCTTTCAATCAAGTGAAGGCCGGTCATGAGGCAAGTCTACGACTGATCATCTGGCTTGGTTGGGTCAAAGATTACAGGGACAGGATTTCGAAGCCTAGGGACTCGGCGACGGGCATTTGGTGGTGGTCGAAGGTTGCAAATGCAACTGGTTTGGGGAGGCGGTCGGCGGCAGCGAGGTGGATGGCGTCGGACATCTTTACGGGGTGAAGGCGCGCCAGTTCGCTGGCTCGCTCCAAGCACAACGTGTCGACGGGGACGACGGCGATGCGGCCCCAATCATCCCGCAACGCTCGCCGCAGTTCGTCGGCGGTAATTGGGTCGATGGCGAGTCGGTCGACGAGAGCGAGTGCTTCGGCTAGGGCGAGCGCGCTGGCGCACCAGTGTTGATCACTCGTCATGGCTGCGTCGAGTGCCGATCGGGCCGGGTGGTCCAGGTGGCGAACGATGAGGGCGGTGGTGTCGAGCGCGACGGTCATCGGCCGCGGACTTCGCTGATGAGGCGGTCGAGGCGCACGCCGGTCCAGAGGTCGATGCTCAGTGACGACGAAGGACGGTCGGGGCGATGGGGGAGTGTGAGCAGGCCCTGGGCGGCAAGGTCGGCGAGCGTGGGTGCGCTGTCGATCGGCGTGATGGGGCCGAGTTGGGCGGTCGGTCGTCCGTTGACGGTGATGATGATGCGCTCGCCGTTGCTTGCCCGCCGGACTGCGTCAGCGGCGTTACTGCGCAAGTCCCGAATGCCGAGTTCATCCATTCAGAGGAGTGTACATCTGCGTACACATTGCCGATTGCCAGCATCCACTGAGCAGGGCAGACTTTGCCCATGAACTTTGCCTTTTCTGGAGAGCAGGACGAACTCCGCAAGACCGTTCGGGCGTTCCTCGACGCCAAGTCCGACGAAGCTGCCGTGCGGGTCCAGATGGACACCGAGCAGGGTTACGACAAGGCCGTATGGGCCCAGTTGGCAGGCGAGCTTGGCCTGACCGGTCTGGTCATCTCCGAGGAGTTCGGCGGTTCCGGCTACGGCTGGGTTGAGCTCGGCGTGGTGCTGGAAGAGATGGGCCGCTCACTCGTCTGCGCGCCGTTCTTCTCCTCCGCAGTGCTGGCTGCGCATACGTTGCTGCTGTCGGGCGACGAGCATCAGAAGGCCGCACATCTGCCGGGCATCGCGTCTGGCCTCACGCTCGCCACGCTTGCGTTCACCGAGCCGAGCGGCAAGTGGGATGAGGCCGGAATCACCATGCCGGCCACCGGCAGCGGCAGTGACTACAAGCTAAATGGCACGAAGATGTTCGTGCTCGACGGGCACATCGCCGATGACATCTTCGTGGCTGCTCGTACCGCGGCCGGCGTCAGCCTGTTCCACGTGCATGGTGACGCCGCAGGGCTGACCCGCACCTCGCTGTCCACCATGGACCAGACGCGCAAACAGGCCAAGCTCGAATTCAACGACGTGTCGGCCACGCTGGTCGGAACCGACGGTGACGGCTGGAACGTGCTCTCCCGTGTCTTGGACCTGGCCGCAGTTGCGTTGGCGGCCGAGCAGGTTGGCGGCGCGCAGAAGGTGCTGGACATGGCGGTTGAGTACGCCAAGGTGCGGGTGCAGTTCGGTCGTCCGATCGGTTCGTTCCAGGCCATCAAGCACAAGTGCGCCGACATGCTGCTTGAGGTCGAGTCGGCCAAGTCGGCGGCCTACTACGCCATGTGGTGCGCATCGGAAATGAACGACGAGCTGCCGTCGGTAGCGTCGCTGGCGAAGGCGTATTGCTCGGAGGCGTACTTTCACGCCGCGTCGGAAAACATCCAGATCCACGGCGGCATCGGCTTCACCTGGGAACACCCGGCGCACCTGTACTTCAAGCGAGCCAAGTCCTCCGAGCTCCTCTTCGGCGACCCCACCTACCACCGCGAGCTCCTGGCCCAACGCATCGGGCTCTAAGCGGCGAGGCCACGTCAGGCCGGATAGTCTTCGCTCGTCGGTCGAGAGGCTGCCAGCTGTCAGAACGGTGGCGTCGTGGTGATCGTCACACGGGCAGCGAAGACCCGCATAGTGTTGGCTGGTTTCAGAAAGGCGGACGGATGTCCTCTTCACGAGCGCGCCGTGGCGCGCTAGCCCTTGCTCCGTTTGTTATAGCTGCTGGCATCGGATTGGTAAGTCCTGCGGCGCACGCAGCGATCCGGCCGATTTCGACCGCGCTCTTGTCGAACACTCCACCGCGTGGACCGGCGTCCGTTTCGAAGGACGGGCGGCACGTTCTTTTCGATGATGGCACTCGTTACAGCGTTGCGTCCGGGCAGCCGTCCGGGGGCTCCGTTTCACCCTCGGGAATTGTCGGCATGAGCAGCGACGGGCGCTGGGTTGCAAATGTCTCGTCCGATCTCTACCGCTCCCTGTCGGTCGCAACTGCGTTTGGATCAAACCGACATACTTTCGGTTCCAGCGTGAACGACGTGAGTGTCAGCAGCGATGGATCCAGAGTTGCGTTCGTCGAAGACCCGGACGGCACAGCTCACGCATCCGTCTGGTCTCGTGAGACGGGTCAAATGGTGAAGATCGACGACGGGCTCTCGCGGACGAACATGAACTCGGGGGCCAAGAGTGTTTCGATAAGCGCTGATGGCCGATTTGTTGCCTATCTGTATGTTGATTTCATCGCTGGCTGCCCTACGGCTGGAACCCCGATCTGCCAATTTGACGCTTGGCGGCACGACACCGTCACTGGGGCTCGCGTCAGAATCTCGGCTGACTCTGGTGGATCTCGACTTAGTGGTCCTCTTCTGAAGTTGTTGGGTGAACGTCAGGTCCAGCCGGTGGGGCCGTTGAGGTAGAGGCCGCAGGCGCAGTCGAGTGCTTGTTCGGGTGTG
>JAYTKG010000116.1:0-11434 GCA_043730435.1 Acidimicrobiia bacterium
AACCGTCATGAGTCCCTGGCCAATACCACGGTCATCCTGACGATCTTGCTGTTCGTTGCCATCGTCACCATGGTGTACCTCCATCGTCGGGCTGGGAAGAGGACCACGAGCCGATTGGCGGTGGCGGTGTCCGTCATCACCATCGCACTGGCCGTGCTGGCCACGGTCGGCACCATCGCCACCGGCCACGAAGGTGCCAAGCTCGCGTCCGAGCAACTCGGCGTCGGCGGCTGATTCATGACGCGCCGCTAGAGTCGTCAAAATGCATCCGCCGGTCCGATCGTTTCGCCGTCGTGGGCGAATGACACCGAGTCGCCGGCTTCGCTACGCCGAGTTCGCGCCGCGCTTCGTCATCGTGCCCGACGACATTGCCCTGTGGCAGCCGACCATCGTCGACATTGGGTTTGGTGGGGGAGAGTCGGTCGTTGCAGCTGCAACAAACCGTCTGCACGAACGTATTCTCGGTGTTGAAGTGCATGAGGCCGGCATTACTCACTTGCTAACCGATCTGGCGGCCGCCGAGATCGGAAACGTGCGAGTGCTGCGAAGCGACATCCTGGAAGTGCTGCCCCTTCTTCCCAGCCGGTCACTGCGGGAGATCTGCATTTTCTTCCCCGACCCGTGGCCGAAGATGGCACACACCCATCGGCGACTGGTGCGCGTAGATGTCGTGCGAGCGTTGGCCGAGCGTCTGGCCGACGGTGGCCTGCTGCGTCTCGCCACGGACGCCGATCACTATGCCGACCAGATGCGCGAGGTGTGCGGCGCTGAGCCGCTGCTCACAGAGGTGGATGCGCCCAATCGAGTCATGACGAAGTACGAGCAACGAGGCCTCGCTGCGGGGCGTTCGATTGTGGATCTGGCCTACCGCAAGGTGTAATCCCGAGACTAAAGCCGTGGAATTAGGACGCGAGCGGGTCGCTCTTGACCTCATCAAGCAACCAGTGCGGGATCGGCGGCGTGGCGGCAGGCAAGCGAGTTCCGATGGCCAGGCCGAGCATGGCAACGACGGCCACAATGACACCGTCGGAGAGCTTCACGAAGTTGTGCAACGCGAACGCGATCGCCATCATGACAAGGCTGCCGGCCACGGCAGTACGGACGACGAGCTGCCAAGCCGTCGCCGGGTCGGCCTGGGCAGACCGTCGGAGCGCTGTTGCGTTTGTCACCATGCCTATATGACGACACGAAGGTGACGAAAGTATGTCTTTTTTGCAACTGTCATGGAACTGGCACACTTGTGAACTGTTCGACCTAGACACCGTTGTATTTGTTCTCGGTTTCCTCAAGAAGGATTATCGAGGGCCGATGCGGGTCTTGTGATGAATCGTAGAAGCGCGTCAGCATGCGGATGAGCCGCAGAAGCGTTGGAGTGCTCTGTGTTGCCCTGAGTGTCCTGGGCATGAATGCCGTAACGGTTTCGCCGGCATCGGCGGCAATCGCAACGAACCGGTTTGTGTCCGTTCCGTCACCGACGCGACTACTTGATACATTGGCCAGGCACAGGCCTGCCCGGGTCAATCGGCAACATGGCCGTCTTCGGGCACCGCGTCAGTCACACCCACCCTTTCCGGGATCTTGAAGAGTTGCATCCGGGTGACGCGATCAAGATCGAGTCCAACGGCATCACCTACCACTACGTGATGAAGGAGACCTCATCACCGGCCCGGATGATGCTGAGACGATCGGTGGGTGGACGCCAACTCCGACCCTGACGCTTGTGTCTTGCCATCCGCCGGGATCGGTCACCTACCGCATCGTGGTTCGGGCCGCGCTGGTAGACATCACCTGACGGGAGCGCCGTCGATCAGTCGTCGCAGGATGACGACCTCATGGTCTGTCGCTGCGGCGAGTTTCGTGGCCGCAATCACCGGTAGCCAGGCGGCTGCTCGGTGACCCGGTCGGCGACGGTCAATGGTCTGCTGATATGCGGCAAGGAAGGTGCGACGAGCCCGGTCGAGCAGCGGCCACAATCGGGCATTGGGTGGAGGAACGGCCAGCGCCAGGCAAATGAGCGTGGTGGCGATGTCGGCATCGGCGTCTCCGCTCGCCATGTGCGCGCAGTGAGTGACGACCGGGCCGGTCGCCTGCATCACAAGGTGAGCGGGTTGCAATGCGCCGTGCAAGAGCCGATCACCGCCGGGCAGAAGCTCCAGACTTCTCATGAGCCGTTCGCGTTTGTCTTCATCAAGGTCGGCTTGCTTCAGCGCGTCACATAGCTGGATCTTGAGGTCAGGCAGGTCGGCCGGCGCAGTCAGCGAGACGAGTCGGAGGTGGAGTTCAGCCAGTTCTTGGCCGCGAGCCTTGGCCTGCCATGGGGCGGCCGACAACGCGTGCAGCATGGTGGGGCCTTCTACCCGATCTTCGATGAGACCGACGCGATCCTTGGCCATTTCGATGCCGTACACGGCGGCCACCGGAGCACCGCTTCGCCACGCTGCGTCGCCGCCGACAAACTCGCGATGCATATCCTCGTCACTGATACCCGTTGGAAAAAATCGCAGTACCCGACCTTCGTCCCAGTCGATCTGGTCCTCGCTCATTTGAGCAAGATATAGGCAACGCCGAGCGGCAAGATGAGCCAACCCAAGCCGGTCAACACGATGGCGTACAGCGCGAACGAAAGCGACTGATCCTTGGGCGAGTTTCCGCACGCGCCGATGGTCTCGAAGAGAGCGGCGAGAGGTTTGTCGAGCGTCAATTTGATACGACGTCGCGAGATGGCGGCCGCTTGCAGAATCGCCCAACTCGCTCCTGCGAACACAATGAACATGACGACGGTGGCGACGACAAGAATGCTGTTGTTGTTCTGGATTGCTTCACCGAGGCTCTTGAGCCCGCCGAGGATGGAGGAGATGAAAGCGCCGCCGAGCAGGAAGGTCGGCAGCCCAAGGGCCCGACCTTTCAAACCGGGGGCAATGCGTTCGATGTCGATGCGGGCTCGTCGCAGCATGTGATGTTCGGGTGAATCCCACGCAGAGCTCGCTTCGCGTCGACTGTAGAGGTGCCTCAGTCGGTCGACGACGGTCTGCTGGAAGCTGCGCACGATGAGCTGAGTGAAGAGCTGCACCGCCCACTCGCCAACGGGACGCAACGGCCCGAGGGTTTTGAGCGTGGTGTTGCGCGGACCGTTGCGGTCGAGCACCTCGAGCGATCGCATGGCGAGGCGATTGGCTTCCTCGAACCGATCGGGAATCCACAGCGGCTTGATGGCGCCGAGCTGCAACACGATGTCTTCTTCCACCTTGCCGCTGGCGCCGAGGGACTCGAGCAGCACTGCGGCCTGATCGGGATTATCGACTCGCAGCACGCGTAGCGCGCGGAGGTGTTGCGAAAGTTCATCCAGAATCAGGTTGGAATCGTCGGGGTTGGGAACAGCGGCATCGGTAGGCGAAGGCAAACTCACAAGCGGCAACGATAGAGCCGTGGCAACATGCCACATGACTTCGCTTACGAAGGCCGTCACGGCGTGTCCGCTCGACTGCCCCGATACCTGCTCACTGCATGCCACGGTGGAGACAGGAGTTGACGGCACCCGCCGCCTGATCGCGGTCGATGCCGGCCCCGGCAACCCGATGACCGATGGCTGGATCTGCGCCAAGGTCAAGGGTCACGCCGACCGGGTGCACGGCAAGGATCGTGTACTGACGCCGCTTATACGCACCGGTCCGAAGGGATCGGGCTCGTTTCGCCAGGCATCGTGGGACGAAGCACTCGACCTGGTCGCTGGCCGCATTCGTGGGGCGATCGACCGCTTTGGGCCGGGGTCGGTGGTGCCCTATCTGTACAACTCGTCGGGCGGAATGCTGGCCGCAGGAGGGCTGGGCCCGGAACTCTGGAGACAACTTGGTGCGACAAATGTCGTGCACACCATCTGCGCCTACACGGCCGGACTGGCCCGCAGCGAGATCTACGGCGACATGCTCTCGGCCGATCCGAACGATGTGGTGCACGCCAAGTTGGTGGTGGTTTGGGGCGCGAACCCGACGGTAGCCAACACGCATTTCGGTCCGTTAGTGAACCGCGCCCGCAAGGCCGGTGCGCGACTTATTGTGGTCGATCCGCGTCGCACCGCAATGGCCGCCCGCGCTGATGTCCACCTCGGTCTGCGACCCGGTACCGACGTTGTGCTCGCACTGGCCATGGCACGGGTTATGCATGAAGAGGATCTACTGGCGCTCGATTTCCTGGCCGAGCACGTCGATGGTCTGGATGAGTACCTTGCCGCTACAGAGTCCTGGACACTCGACCGTGCGGCCGATGTGTGCGGCGTTCCAGCGGAGGACATTGCCGCATTCGCTCACGAGTATGCGTCGTCGAGTCCGGCGTTCCTACGGATGGGTTGGGGGCTTGAACGGAACCGCAACGGTGGGTCGGGTTGCAAGGCGGTTCTCGCGTTGCCGTTGTTAGCCGGTCAGTTCGGCCAGCGAGGGGCGGGCGTCATGCTGGCGGTGGGCGGCGCATCGCCGGTCACCATGTCGGCCATCCACACGAGCGACGCAGCGGCCCGTCGCCAACTCAACCAGAACAGTCTCGGTGCCGAACTCGAACGTGCGGCCGACCGCATCGAGGTCCTTTTCGTGCAGGGTGCCAACCCGGTAGTGATGAACCCCGATCAGCGATCCGTCGTCGCCGGCATGGAGCGAGACGACCTGTTCACCGTGGTGCACGATCAGGTCATGACCGACACCGCGCGTTACGCCGACGTCGTGCTGCCTGCCACCACCCATTTTGAGGCCGACGACCTCGCCGGCAGCTACGGCGGATACGTGTTGCAACGCATGCCAGCAGTGATCGACCGCGTCGGTGAGAGTCGTACCAACGATGAAGTATCAGCCGGGTTGGCTGACCGACTGGGCCTGGGCGGATTCGATCCGAGGCCAGAATCGCTGTTGGCGAAAGTGCTCCCCGCCGGCATTCTCGACGACGGCCCGCTCACACTGCGACCCGACGGTGGCACGGTGCAGTTCGTGGATACGTTCCCGTCCTTCGAGAACCGTAGGGCACAGCTGTTTGATCCCCGTAGTGACGTTCCGGTGCCGCGCTTCGAGGTGGTGGCCCGTGGCTACCCGCTCACGCTGCTATCCCCGGCGACAGCCAAAACCATCAGTTCCATGTTCGGTGAACGAGGCGATCAACCACTTTCGCTTTCGCTCCATCCGGACGACGCCGCACTCCGTGACATCCATGATGGCGACGAGGTCGAGGTCTGGAATGACCGGGGTTTTGTGGCGGTTAGGGCTCGGATCGACGGTTCTGTGCGCACCGGTGTGTGCGTGCTGCCAAAGGGGAATTGGCTACGCGACTTTTCGGGCTCCTATGGCGTCAATGTCCTTGTGCCAGCCACATTGTCCGATTTGGGGTCTGGCGCGTGCTTCAATGATGCACACGTCGACGTCCGAATACGACGTGAAACCAACCCATAAATCAAGGAGCTTCACCGATATGTCAACCCCTAAAAAAGGCATGCTTGCCGAATTCAAAGACTTCATAATGACCGGCGACCTCGTGTCGATCGCCGTGGCATTCATCATGGCCGGCGCCGTTGCGAAGGTGATTGATTCGTTCGTCAAGGACATCGCACTGGGAATTGTCGGCCTCTTCAGCAAGTGCAAGGACGTCATGGTCGATGGCAAAGCGACCGGCGAGAAGGCTTGTTCCGCCATCGCTGACAAGAAGTACAAGACGGTCGGGTGGGGCAGCTTCATCAACAACGTAATCAACTTCCTCATCCTTGCCGCCGTCGTGTTCATTCTTGTCAAGGCCTACAAGAAGGCCCGTCCGGACAAGCCCGCAGCCCCTGCCGGTCCGACCGACACCGAGCTTCTGACCGAGATTCGCGACTCGCTGCGCAGCAGCGCCCGCTAGCAACAACGCTTCACACTCTCGATGGGGTGGTCCTGCGGGGCCGCCCCATCGTCGCGTCTGCGGGCAGGTCGCCGACTACGATTTCCTCGATGTCTTACGTTCTTGGGGGAGAGTCATGAAAGTTCCGTTGACCGTTGTTGATTTTCTGCGTCGGGCCGAGTTGGTCTACGGCGACCGCATCGGTGTGATCGATGAACCCGATCAGCCCGCGCAGAGCTGGGGTTCACTCACGTGGAAGCAGGTGGCCGAACGCGCCCGCGCGCTGGCAGCCGGACTGGATGAACTCGGTATCGCTCAGGGTGAGCGGGTCGCCATGATCACCCAGAACTCGGCCCGCCTGCTTACCGCGTTTTATGGCGTGAGTGGCTCCGGTCGCATTTTGGTGCCCATCAACTTCCGGCTCGTTGCCGAAGAAGTGCAGTACATCATGAAGCATTCGGGCGCGCGTATCTTGTTGATCGACCCCGAACTTGAAGCGGCCATGGCGCCCGTCGTTTGCGAACGCAAGATGATCATCGGCGCGGAATCCGATGCGGTCCTCTATCGCTTCGGCGTGACGCCGAATCCGTGGGAACCAGACGAAGACGCCACCGCAACAATCAACTACACCAGTGGCACCACCGCCCGACCGAAGGGCGTGCAGCTCACCCACCGAAACGTGTGGCTCAACGCCACGACGTTCGGGTGGCATACGGGCGTAAGTGACCGTGACGTCTACCTGCACACGCTGCCGCAGTTCCACTGCAACGGCTGGGGCATGGTCTACGGCGTCACGGGCATGGGTGGGCAACACATCATCTTGCGCAAGATCGACGGTGCCGAAATCCTGCGGCGTGTCGAGAAACACGGTGTAACGCTCATGTGCGCGGCACCTGCCGTACTGGCCGCTGCTGTCGATGCTGCCGCCACATGGGACGGCCCCATTCCGGGGCGTGATCGAGTGCGCGTCGTGGTGGCCGGTGCGCCGCCGCCCTCCCGACTCATCGAGCGGATCGAGACCGAACTGGGTTGGGAATTCATCCAAATCTACGGCCTCACCGAAACCGCGCCGCTGCTCACCATGAACCGTCGTCGGGCCGAATACGATGATCTCACGCCGGCCGAAAGGGCCATCAAACTCTCACGCGCCGGAGCTCCTGCGATCGGTGTCGAGACAAAGATCTCCGAGTCCGGCGAGGTGTTGGCTCGTTCAAACGTGGTCATGGCTGGATACTGGGATCAGCCCGAGGCCACGGCAGACGCCATTCAGAACGGCTTCTTCCATACCGGCGATGGTGGCTCGATTGACGATAGCTATCTGACCATTCAGGACCGTAAGAAGGACGTCATCATTTCGGGCGGCGAGAACGTGTCGTCTATCGAGGTGGAAGATGCCGTGTTCCAGCACCCCGACGTAACCGAGGTTGCCGTCATTGGTGTGCCCGACGAAAAGTGGGGTGAGTTGGTGATGGCGTTGGTCGTGAAGACGGCTGGCTCCGCGCTGACCGAGGACGAACTGATTGCCTTCACCAAGACCAAACTCGCCGGCTACAAGTGCCCGAAACGCATCGAGTTCCGCGCCGAGTTAGCCCGCACGGCCACGGGCAAGCTGCAGAAGTTCAAGCTGCGAGCGCCCTACTGGGAAGGTTCCGTCCGCCAAGTCAACTAGACGAGCTACGGTGCAAGCGCAGCCAGCGAGGCGATGGGCAGGTTACGGGCCACGCTGAAAAGCAGCACGAACACACCGACAGCTTTCCAGACATTGGCCGGTATGCGGCTGAGCATAGGTAACGCCGGGCCGCCCACGCGCGGAACGGCCCACTGCGCCCACACGTACACGAGCGCCATCAGTACGAACGGCGTAAGCAGGTTGAAGCCGAGTGCCTGCTGGGCGTTGCCACGCACGAGCGCCAACGCGCCACGGGTGAGCCCGCAGCCGGGGCACCACCATCCGGTGGCCGCATGGAAGGGGCACGGCGGAAAGACCGCCCGTCCGTTCGCCTGCTGAAACCGGGCGTAGACGACAAGGGTGGCGCCACCGACGGCCGTCGCGGCCGGAGCTATCCATCGACCGGCGCTCGACGTTGTGAGATGCGTCGGCTCGGTCTTCACGCCCGTACGTTAGCGCTGGGAACGGTCAGTGCTTGTGCAGAGAGACCGCAACGGCGGCCTGATTGACCAGGTCAAAGAAGTCGTTGCCTTTGTCATCCACCACGATGAACGCAGGGAAGTCGACCACGTCGATTTTCCACACCGCCTCCATGCCCAACTCCGGGTACTCAAGGACCTCGACGTGTGTGATGCAGTCTTGCGCCAAACGTGCGGCCGGACCGCCGATGGAACCGAGGTAGAAGCCGCCGTGCGTCTTGCATGCCTCAGTGACTTGACGGCTGCGATTGCCCTTGGCGAGCATGACGAAGCTGCCGCCCTCGGCCTGGAAACGATCGACATAGCTATCCATTCGCCCAGCTGTGGTCGGGCCGAACGAACCCGATGCCATGCCCGTCGGCGTCTTGGCCGGACCGGCGTAGTAGACGCAGAAATCTTTCATGTACTGCGGCAAACCGAGTCCGGCGTCGAGCCGCTCGGCAATCTTCGCGTGGGCAATATCGCGGGCGACCACCATGGGGCCGGTAAGCATCACCCGAGTCTTCACGGGGTGCTTCGATAGCTCAGCGCGAATCTCGGCCATTGACCGCGTGAGGTCGATCTGGACCACGTCCCCAGCAAGGTGATCGTCGGTGATTTCGGGCAGGAAGTGGGCCGGATCGGTTTCGAGCTGTTCAAGGAACACTCCCTCGGCCGTGATCTTGCCGAGGGCTTGGCGGTCGGCCGAACACGACACCGCAATGGCGACGGGCAGGCTCGCGCCGTGGCGTGGGAGGCGCACGATGCGTACGTCGTGGCAGAAATACTTGCCACCGAACTGAGCGCCAATGCCGGTCTTCCATGACAGTTCGAGCACCTCTTTTTCCAGGTCAATGTCGCGAAAGGCCCGGCCGACCATGTTTCCGGTGGTGGGCAGCGCGTCGAGGTAGTGGGTGCTGGCCAGCTTGGCTGTTTCGAGCGCCATTTCGGCCGATGTGCCACCGACGACGATCGCCAGGTGGTACGGCGGACACGCCGCGGTGCCGAGGGTTTTGATCTTGTCGTTGATGAACGCAGGCAATGCTTTCGGATTGAGGATGGCCTTGGTTTCCTGGAACAGGTAGCTCTTGTTGGCCGACCCGCCGCCCTTGGCAATGAACAGGAACTTGTAGGCATCACCATCGATGGCCGCGATCTTGATTTCGGCCGGCAGGTTGTTGCCGGTGTTCTTCTCCTCGTACATATCGAGCGCGGCCATCTGGCTGTAACGCAGGTTCGACGTGAGGTAGGTGTTGTACACGCCGCGAGCGATCGCTTCTTCGTCACCGCCGCCGGTGAACACGAACTGACCCTTCTTGCCCTTCACAATGGCGGTGCCGGTGTCCTGGCACATCGGCAGCACGCCGCCTGCCGCGATACTTGCGTTCTTCAGAAGGTCGAGGGCAACGAATCGGTCGTTGTCACTGGCTTCGGGGTCCTTCAGAATGTTGGCGAGCTGTTGAAGGTGATCGGATCGCAGCAGGTGGGCGATGTCGCGCATGGCGGTTTCGGTGAGCAGCGTGATGGCGGCCGGGTCGATCTTCAAGAAGCGACCCTCTGGCGTGTCGAAGGTGGACACGAACTGGTCCGTGAGCTTGCGATAGGTCGTGGTATCCGGACCGACCGGGAACATCTCTTGGTATTCGAACTCAGCCATATCGGGCACGCTACCGGCCTTGCCTCAGAGATGTGTAGCCCACATCAGGGGTCATCAAGGGTGAGAAGCGGTCGCGAAACAGGGGCGCTATCCGACGAGTCGGTTCCGGTCGCACCCGTTGGGGACCGGTGCTGACTCGTCGCCACCGGCGATGCGTTTGTTAGGCGGTGACCAGGGCCGGGGTGCCGGTGAAGGGGGCGGGGTCTGAGACCACCGGGATGTTCGGCTTTGACCAGGCGGCGGCTTTGGCCACCACGTCGGACACCTTGCGCCACGATTTCGGGTCCCAACCCTCGGCCGACGCAGCGAGCACGCCGTCGTGTCGGATGAAGACGAAGGCGGGCAGGCGTTCGAGGCCGAGTGACGTGATCATTTTGCGCTCGGCGTCGGCAAACACGAGAAACTCCTTGGCGATGGGCCCAAGGAAGGAGCGAGCATCGGTTGCGTCGGACGCAACGATGAAGTTAACCCGAACATCGGCGTCCTTGAACACCCTGAGCACCCGCACCGCCGTGGGTAAAATCCACGAACTCTCGTTGGTGTACGGGTCAAGCACGATCGAGACGAGATGGAAAGTCTTCATCCACTCACCCAAGGTCTTGGCGTCCCCCTCTAAAGGCGCGAGGGTTACATCGAGTGCTGGATCTTTCGCCACGTGGGCCAAGTTACCGGATGACGGGTATTCTCATCGAAATGCATCCGATTGAGCGGCTCCGATTCGTGGCCCGTTCCTCGGGCGCGGACCCGATCACATTGGTGCAGGAAGCCGCCGGGGGCATGGCCTCGTTCGGTCGCGATCCGGCCGGCTTGGTGACAGCATGCCGTCGCACCATCGATCGCCAGCCTGGGGTCGCCCCGTTGTGGTGGCTGTGCGCCCGAATGCTGTGCGCCAACGACCCACGGTCGGAGGGTCGTCAGGCCGTGAACGACATGCATGAGGATCCGACTGCCGACTCGACAGCGCTCGCCCTGCCCGACTCGCCCACGGTCGTGGTGTTGGGCTGGCCGTCCATCGTCGGAGATGTGCTGATACGTCGTGGCGACTGTCGGGCGCTCGTTATCGACACGCTCGATGAAGGGACCGGCCTCGTACGACGTCTGCTGCGTTCTGAAGTGGAGGCCGAGGAGGTTCGCCCGGCCGGTCTGGCCGGTGCAGTTACGTCGGCGTCACTCGTGCTCTTGGAAGCAACCGCCATCGGGCCCGACGCAGCGTTGTGTGTGGCCGGTTCCTATGCCGCTGCGGCGGTTGCCCGATCAGCGGGGGTGCCGGTGTGGCTGGTTGGCGGTGTTGGGCGGAACCTGCCCGGCCGCATGTGGGACTCATTGCGCAATCGCATCGAGGAGCAGGGCGAGCCATGGGGACTCGACGACGAGTTCGTCCCGCTGTCCCTGGTCGACCAAATGTGCGGCGTAGCTGGCCCCGAGTCGGTGGCCGATGGCGTGAAGCGCGTCGACTGTCCCGTCGCCCCCGAACTTCTCCGCACCACAGCGTTCTAGCCTTCGACCGAACACGCGAGACGCGCCGCTTGTGTTGAATCGGTGTCAAGTGCTGCAGCTGTCGGTGAAGAACCGCACGGCCCTCTTTCTCGACGTTGGGGGACCGGTTACCGTTTTGGATGCGTTGTTTGCGGATTCTGTTCCCACTCGTCCTGTTCGGCCTGACGTCCTGCTCGGGGTCAGAAAAGCCATCAGCTGCCCTCTCGTCCCTACGTGCATCATCGGTGCCGACGACGGTCGCTACTACGACGACTGTCGCTAGTACGGCGGTGACGGCTGCGCCGTCAACCACATCGACCACTGCTG
>JAYTKG010000117.1:0-13930 GCA_043730435.1 Acidimicrobiia bacterium
CCGACAGGTCGGCCGTTGCGGGACATTCTCGACCGCGTTGATCGACAGCCGCCGACCGCTGCAGTGATCGAGCAAACGATGCAGCAGTTCGACCAGCGACGAGCAAGCGGCGCACGCTTTCTCTCCGACATTACCGACGTCGAACGCAGAGAAATGCAACGTCACCAGGCGGACCAAGCAGATCCGGACAGCTAGGCCAAGTCGGACCAGTCACACCAGATTTCACCAGGTGAAACCAGACGTGACGCGTGCCCGACCAAAGTGAACATCCGCTGAGCAAACAGTGACCAAGCCCCGGGTTCAGCTGCGCGCAGTCCACCAGGCGTCGAGGCGTTGGCGGATGGCCGCCTCACCGAGCAGACCGTCCTCCATGCGGATCTCCAGCAGGAACGCCAGGGCTTGGCCGATCTCTCGACCTGGGGTGATACCCAGGTGGTCCATCACCGCTTGGCCGTCCATTTCGGGCCGGATGGACGCCAGTTCCTCGGCCTCGTTCAGTTCCACGATGCGAGCTTCCAGCTCGTCCATACGCCCGCCGAGCATGGCCGCCTTCTTTTCGTTGCGGGTGGTGCAGTCACAGCGGGTCAGCACGTTGAGCTCGGTCAGTAGCGGGCCGGCGTCACGCACGTAACGGCGTACGGCGGCGTCGGTCCAGCCCATCTTGTAGGTGTGAAAACGCAGATGCAGGTCGACTAA
The DNA here is from genome assembly GCA_043730435.1 of Acidimicrobiia bacterium. Classification (GTDB taxonomy): domain Bacteria; phylum Actinomycetota; class Acidimicrobiia; order Acidimicrobiales; family Ilumatobacteraceae; genus JANMCE01. The sequence goes on from JAYTKG010000117.1 coordinate 697, forward strand.
CTGCGACACCGCCTCAACATCGGCCGACGAGTACTTCAGGGCCTGCATGCGGTCCTTCGTCATGCGCGCACCAACCACGTCGTGATGATGAAACGTGACGCCCGTGCCCTTCTTGAACGACCGGGTTTTGGGCTTGCCGACATCATGGAACAACGCGGCCAGCCGAGTGACGCGAAAGTCGAGCCCCGGCCGGGCCTCTGGCTGCACGTTTTCCACCACCGCAATGGTGTGGGCGAACACATCTTTGTGGCGATGAATGGGGTCCTGCTCCAAGCGCATCTGCGGCAACTCGGGCAGAAAGTGATCGGCCAGACCGGTGCCCACCAGGAATCGCAACCCATCGCCCGGCTTGGGCAAGGTAAGCAGCTTGTCGAGCTCGTCACGCATGCGTTCGGCCGACACGATCTCAAGACGCGACGCCATCTCGCGGCATGCGGCGATCAACTCGGGCATTGGCGTGAGGTTGAACCGGGGGATGAAACGAGCGGCGCGCAACATGCGCAATGGATCATCGGTGAAGCTGATCTCGGGAGACAGCGGCGTGCGTAAAACCTTAGCGGCTAGGTCGGCAATGCCGCCGTACGGGTCGATCAGTTCTGGGTTGTCACCGAGGCGCAGCGCCATGGCGTTGATGGTGAAATCACGGCGGGCCAAGTCGTCCTGAATGGAGTCACCAAACGCAACGATCGGCTTGCGCGTATCGGGCTCGTAGCTGTCGGCTCGGTGCGTGGTGATCTCAAAAGCCACGCCGTCCTTGCGAGCGCCGATGGTGCCGAACTTCTCGCCCTGGGTCCAGACATCGTCGGCCCATCCGGCTACCAGCCGCTTGATCTCGTCGGGTCGAGCGGGCGTGGTGAGATCAATGTCAACCGAGTCCACTCCCCCAACCAGCAAGTCCCGAACCGCGCCCCCGACCAGGTAGATCTCATGCCCAGCCGCACGAAACCGATCCGAGAGCGGAGCGATCTCGGCCAGCACAGGAGCAAAACGATCAGGTGTCACGGGGATGAGGTTACCGGTCGGGCTCACGCCCAGCCCGACCGGTTTCCTCAATCGTGTTGACGCAGCGGCTGCGTCAAGAGTTGCCGAGGTCTACCGGGCGAAGAAGCCGAGAGCCCGACGACGGCGGGTGGCGGTGTCGTGGATCACCAGGATGGCACCGAATGTGGCCAGCAGATCGGCAATGACTGCCGCCTTCTTCCACAGGCCAGAGCCGGTGCGGGGCAGTGCGCTGACCAACACCTTGGTGAGCACGGTGGCGGTCACCTGATCTGCGTCGTTGGCGGTGAAGACATCGGGTCCACGAGGGTTGCTGACCGTTGCACTGTTCACGATGCTGCCGTTCGAGATCAGCACTTCGCCATCGACCTCAAAGCTGCTATCGGTGCCCGACGCAATGGGGCCTTCGTGCACGCAGGTCAGTTTCTGACCGGCGAAGGCGCACGACCATCCAGCGCCACTGGCCTTGCCCGGCTTCACGGTAATCGGAAGCAGGTCAACCACCCTGGCGCCATCAATAGCCACGCTGCTGTTGTTGGCAACTTCAATCTTCCAGGTGATGGTGCTGCCTTTGCCGAGTTCTTTCGACACGAGCGTCTTGGTGATACCGAGGTCGACAATAACCGTGAAACCGAAGTCCACCGTCATGTTGGCCTGAGCATCACTCGCACCCTGACCGCCCGGGCCAAGGTCAAGCTCACCCGTTGGTTCCGAGGCACCGGGGCCGAGCGTGATGACACCCGACGTGACCGCGTTCGGCCCGCCGAACTCATCGAGACCGTTGTCGTTCAGGTCCTGGTTTGCGTTCGGGTTCTCCTCGTCGACGAACGAGCTGAGGAAGCCAACCAGGTGACCACCATTGGCGAAGTTCACGGCTTCGACTCGCACCACGTAGTCGCCAGCGGTAAGACCGGTGAACCGGTAGAAGCCGTTGGTGTCGGTTTTTTGAGCGGCGACAAAAACACCAGCGGCTCCCTCGGCTGCGGCTTTGAAGATGTGGACGGTGACGCCAGCAATGCCGTACTCGCCGTCATCAATGATGCCGTTGTCGTTTTGGTCGAACCAGACGCGATTACCGACGCTGTATCCGGGGGCAACCAGTCCGGCATCCACCGTCTTATCGATGAACGTTGCGGTCAGGGCGCCGTCGGTTGGCGTTGTCAACACGAGGGCCCCGCCCGTTGCGGGCAGAACGACGGTGACCGACACTGTAGCCGGGTCCACGTCGGAGTCGTTCGAGGGGTTGGAATTGGGTGCCTTGGGTGCCACGAACGGCAGGCCGGCAGGCGTGTCGGTGAACGTCACCACGTAGGTGCCGGGGAGCAAATTGTCGAAGTGATAGATCCCGTCGGCGGCTGTGACGACCGGCGCAACCGGTGCGCCGTTGGCATCCTTGGCCGCCGCACCGCCGCTGGTCAGCGTGACCTTGACGCCCGCCACGCCGGGCTCCCCAGCGGTCTGGATACCGTCGCCGTTGGTGTCAGACCACACCACATCACCAATCGCCAACGGCACGTACAGGCCGGCGTCGATAGTGGCGTTGATGTAGTTACCGACGTTACCCTGCGGGACCTGGGTGGTCATGTTGAGGGCCTGCGGGTTGCTCGGGACGTCTAGTACGAACGCTGCGGTGCTGCCATCAGCAGTGGCATCGGAGTTGACGTCGGCGGCAATGCCCGCAGCGTTTGGCGTGGTGAGGCGGTAGCCGGCGGGCGTCGCGAACTTCACGGTGTAGCTGCCCTTGGCCAGGTTGTGGAAGATGTAGAAGCCATCGTTGTTGGTCTTCGTCTCCAACGGCGGGGTGGTGCTGCCAGAGGCGAAAAGCGTGACCGGGACGTTGGCAACGGGGCTTTCACCAATGTCTTGGCGTCCGTTGTGATTGGCGTCGAGCCACACCTTGTCGCCCACGGCGAAGCGGATTTCGGCCGGCGCTTTGAGGCCAGCGTCGATCGTGCGGATGATCTTGTCGCCCACGAAGGGACCAAGCACCGTTCGGTCGGCGTCGGTTGCGGACGGAGCCGTGGCATCCAGTTTCACCACACGGGTCACGCCCGTTGCAGTTGGATCGGAGTTGCGATCGTCAGTTACTCCGGCAGCCGTGGTGGTGGTGAAGGTGTAGCCGTCAGGCAGGCAGAACGCCAAGGTGTAGTCGCCTTCTGACAGTCCGCCGATCACGTAATAGCCCTCGGCGTTGGTGAGCACCTTTGCGCCCACTTTTGTAGCGCCGACAGAGGCCTGCACGCAGACGTCCTTGATGCCCTTCTCGGTGTCGTCGAACGCACCGTTGCCGTTCGCGTCGACCCACACCCGATCGCCAATGGCGTACGTCACCTTTGGCAACGGTCGCACACCGATGTCGTAGGTGAGGTTCACGTCTTCACGGCTGCCCTTGGCGACTGCCACACATCCGGTGCCGAGGTCGGCCTTCGAGTTGTTGGTATTGTCGCCCGCGACCTGCTGGGTGTACGTGTGATTAAACAACGGTCCACCGGTGGCGAAGTTCGTTGCATCAGCAACGACCGTGTATGTCTCAAATGGTTTCACGTAGAACGAATAGTTGCCCTGAGCATCGGTGGTAACCGACTTCAGGGGGGCCGACGTGCAGGTGCTCTGCAGATTGAGCTTGACCCCGGCGATGCCAGTTTCGCCGTTGGTCTGCAGACCGTCGCCGTTGGCGTCGAGCCACACCCGGTCGCCAAAGACACGCCAGGTTGCCAGCAGTTCGAGGTCACCGAGACCAGAGGCCTTGGCAAAGTTGCTGACCTGGTTGGCCTCTTCGCCAGCCTTGATCGCCAATGGTCCCGGAGTGGCGACATCGAACCACAGCACGCCCTGAGCGCTCCAGTTGAAAACGTCGCGCTGACTGGCCGCGATCTCCGAACCCGGCTTGCCGTCGTGGGTAAAGGGCACGCTGACGACGGCACCAAGTGCGCTTGAGCCGGTTTCAAACGTGCGGGGAGTAACGAGTGGCGCCGGCGCTGCGTTGACGTTGGCGACGTTCGGGTCGACCTCGATGAAGTTTTTCCATCCGCCTGCGCCATTTGGCGGCGTGATGGAAACGGCGCCGCTGCCGTCGATCTGCTTGTAGGTAGCGCTCGTCGTGCCGATGTCGCCCGCGCGGTTACGCAGGCCGAGGACCATTGATCCGCTGGGATCAATGTCGATACCGGTCAGCATGGCGCCCCGGTTGCCGACAACGTCACCGGAAATGTCATCGCTCCACGGCGTGAAGCCACCGAACGAACCGTTGACGGGAACGGCGTGCATGACCGGGGCAGGGGCCCAGGTCTTGGTGGCCGTGTTGTAGGCCCACACGTCGGCGCCCAGCTTGGCCAGGTCCTTGCTGGTCTCGGCCGAACACACCGTGCCGAGGTAGACCGTGGAGCCCTTCACCTTCAGACCGAAGGGGTGTTGATCGGCCGCGTCGGCGCAGTTGTTGGGTGACTTCGCTAGGGCGACGGGCTTAGAGTTGGTCCAGGTGTCCACCTGGTACACGAGGCCGTCAAAAAGGTTGGTGACGTAGAGGAAATGCTCCTCGGCGTCGATCTCCAGGTCACCGAGGCTGGCCTTGCCAACCTTGGTGGTGATGTCGGTGCTGGTGGCGGCGTGCAGGTCACCGAGTGCTGACGCTTTGCCGCCCGCATTCGGGATGGTGACGTAGGGGGCTACCGCAGCACCGCTACGAACGTAGATGCCGCCAGGTCCGCTGTCACCGAAACGGGTCTGCGACTTCAGGTACGCGCCGTAGAACGAGCGGGGCGCTTTGGCCGCCGCCGAGGTCGCGTCGGGGTTGCCTTCGCTATGGGCGATGCCATACACCGCGCCGATCTGTCCGACGCTGGCGTGAGACTGAATCTGCAACGCTTGCGTCTTGGAGGTCGGGTAGGGACCATCCGGGTCACGCTTTGAGTCCCCGAAAGAAACAACCGCGTCAACGTTGGGTACCGGAAGCGTGTCTTCCTGGTAGCCGAACACTGTGGTCTCAAACCTCGGTCCCGCGCCGCTCTTGTCGAGACCGCTCACGATGGTGGCCACCGAACCGGGGTCTACCCCGACGGCCGACGCCCGCCCGGTTTGAGATCCGCCGACGAGGTTGGCACCGGACAAACCGAATGCCACCAACGAGAGCACGCCGACCGCTGCTGCGCGCCGCCGAGGAAGATAAGTAAAGAACGCCATAACAACTCCGCCTTCGTTCGAGAAGTGAAACTGTTATCGCTCGCAACCGCGCACCGTGACAATGGCTAGAGCGGGATCTTGACCTTCACTAGCAGAACATCGAACAAACCAGACACGCGATCGTTACGGACCAGAGTCATTTCTCTTCAAATCCTCTGCTTTCACCCGCGCGCTGCTACTCGGTTGGTCAGGGTTTGGTGGTCACCACAACAGGAGGTTTGGCGGCCGGCGGAATGGTGTTTCCGGTCAAGGATTTCATGACGTCGGGAATCTCGGACGCGAAAACCACCTCACTGGTTTTGGGGCCAGGGATGCTGATGGGTTTGTGTTCCAGGAAGTCGATCACCGTGACCCCCGGAGCAATAGCCAGGGTGGCTTCAAAACGCATGAGCACGCCGTCGTCGTGGCCGACCCAATAGGTGGTCTTCGTGCCGAACCGGTAGACGTCGACGGGAGTGTCGCGCAAGGTGTCGGTGCGTAAGAACGCGCTGTCACCCTTGTCGGTCCCCTGCTGGATCAGGGCTGGGTTCTCGCGCTGCTGCGATGCTGTGCCGAGCAGCAAGTTGAGCACCACGTCCTGGGGGGAAGAGGTCGTGAGTGGTCGAGATACAAACATCACGCCGGGCCGTCCGAGCGCAGCCACGGCCTCAGTGAGGCCAGAGATCTGCTCGAGCACCTCCTGCTTTGTCCACAGCAGTTCACTGTCGACCGGCTCCTTGCCTTCCGCTGTGATGCGCCGCGTCGCCTGGGCGGTGCCCTTGGTGTAGTCAATCGATCCGTTCAGCGAGTAGGTGGTTTGGGCACTGTAGGGAACTGTCACCGTGAATACCGCGCCGCCCTCGTCAAAGTTCTTGGTGAGTACCGACGCCAACACCTCGGCCTGGGCGAGTGTGAGCGGCTTGCCAACCGGGATCGACGGGCCCGACGGTGCGTCCTTGGGGGTGGAAGAACCACAACTCACAACACTGAGCAGCACCAGAACGCAGCCGGCAAAGGCGCTGAATCGGATCGGTTTCACCCCCCTGTTCTATGCGCAAACGGGGCGTGGTGGTCGGATCGGGCGCAGCGCCACTACCGTTCACCCCCAGTGAAACTTGCGCCGCGCTCTCTATCATCGAGCGGCCACCGTGGCACGCGGGTCTCGGCGCCGCTTGTGCTTCGGGCCGGTTGGCGCGCCATCAAAGTGATTCCGCCGGTCAATATCGATCGACCCGCCACCCTTGCCCTGCTCGCCGATCGGGACGCCCCCGGCCCCGACCTCATGCAACGCGCCCTCGATGTCTGTCATGCCCGCGGTATCCCATCGGCCATCACCCAGGCCCTGCGGCCCGGCGACTACGCCCCGTTTCTCTCCGCTGGCGGCACGCTGGTTCAGGAACTGCTGCTGTTGAGTCTGCACGACCCAGCACCGCACCGAATCTGGAACCGTGGTGCCAGCATGGTGCAGCGGCACCGCCCCGACCACCACATTGCTCATCTCGACTACCGGGCGTTCGGCGGATTCTGGCATTTCGACACGTTGGCGTTGGCCGATGCCATGGCCGCCACCAGCACCAGTCGACTCCGCGCCGTGATGCTGAACGACGAACCGGTCGGCTACATCATCAGTGGCGCCAACGGCACGCGCGGGTTCATCCAACGCCTCGCCGTTGATCCGATGTATCAAGGTCGCGGCTACGCGGGGGCACTGCTGCGCGACAGCCTCGGTTGGCTCGGTCGCCGAGGCGCAACCAGCGTCACCATCAATACCCAAACCGACAACCACCGCGCACGCGCCCTGTACGAGCGTCATGGTTTCGCCGTGCAGCCCGAGCGACTCGGCGTCGTCGGCTGGAACGTGCCCTTCATGCCTCGTTCGGTCGCTACCGCTCCGTCTCTCTCGGACTCGCTTCGCTCGGACAATCCCTCAAGCGTCGACGATACGCCATGACCCGCCGGATCCGTCGGGTTTTGGTTGCGATTGCAACTATTTGTTTGGGGCTTGTGCCCGCAGGGGCGGCTGCGGCTGCCGATACGGTCATCAAACTGGTGGCGGAGTCGGCCACGGTGCAGCCGGACGGGGCGGCCACGTTCAGCATCGAGGTCACCGATGCGCCAACCGACTCCGTGATTGCGCTCGACGTGTACCTACCGGTGGATGGTGATCGCGCCGCCGTCGCTGCCGCGATGCAGGGAAAGGTGCGTGGCCAACAGTTCTTTCCCGGGCTGCGCCTCCCGACCGAAACCACGCTCGGACCAGACCATCGGGCGACGCTGACCGTGCCCACCAGCAGCGACGGGCGCGAGGGCACGTTTCGCCTCAAGACCGCCGGGCTGTACCCGGTCTTGATCAGCGTTCAGAAGGGCTCGACCACACTCGCTCGCCTCACGACGTTTCTCGTTCGGGTCGACCCCACCAGTCGACCAGTGGACGTCGCCGTGGTGTTTCCCGTGGATCGGGCGCCGGTGTTGCAGCCCGACGGTTCTCGGATTCTGGATGAGGCCACCCGCAGTCGCCTGAACGCCATCGACCGCATCGGCGCAGCCACACCAACCGTGCCGCTCACCCTTGCGATCCGACCCGACATCATTGACGCACTTCTAAAATCCACCGCGGATGATCGCGCCCTTGCAGGCCGACTGGCGACCATCGCCAAACGCGGTGAGGTCATCATCGACACCGCCATCGCCATCGATCCGTCGCTGGCTGCCCAAAGCGGACTTCGCGACATCTACCAGCAGCAGGTGGCGCAAGGAAAGCAGATTCTGTCTGACTGGGTTGGGGCCGGCGTGGTCGATTCCGGCACCAGGTTTTCTTCGGTAAGCATCACTCGCGACGGCGTAGAACTCGCCCGAGCAGGTGGATTGACCACGCTGGTGACGTTGCCCACTGCGCTTACCCGCGCTGGTAGCGACGACATCGGACCGCTCGGGCCGGTGTCGATCACAATCCCGCCGAACCCGGGTACCGACGCGCTGCCGGGCATTGTCGGTGCGAACAACTTCGAGGCACTGATCGGCACCCGAAATGATCCGCTGAACGCGGTGAACGTCTTCGTCGCCCAACTCCAGGCACTCAGCCCTCCACCGGGAGCGGCGCTTCCCGGCGTTGTACTGGTGGCTCCCACTGACTGGCCGGCCGAGCCCGGCGGTCCCCTCGACATGATGGTGGCGCGCCTCGGCGGTAGTGGTGGGTTACGCCCGGTGACGGTGCAACAGTTCCTGCGCGACGTTCCAACGGTGAAGACACCACGAACGTTTCGGGAGGTTCCACCGGTTACAACCGTCGATGTGGGCGGACAGTTGGCATTGGTCAACCTTGGCATCGGCGCGCTGGCATCAATGATGACCACGCCACCGCCGGAGACCAAAGCTCTCCTCAACGTCGCATCATCCACGACGCTCTCCGACAGCCAACGGGCCGCGTACATTTCCGCGGCCAAAGCGCCGACCGATGCTCTGCAGACAGCCATCGACCCTCTGGAGAAGCAGACCTTCAGCGTGGCAGCTGGCGAGGGTGCCATCCCCATCCGCATCACTAGCAAACTGTCGGCACCCATCAACGTGAAATTGCACTTCAGTAGTGCCCGGGCCGACTTTGAACCGAACGACCAGATCGTCACCATCGTCGACGGCCGGTTCCAGAAAGATGACATGCCCATCGAGACCCGTGACGGTCTCTACCCGGTCACGCTCGAAGTGCTTACACCGGTCGGTGATCAGTTGCTCGCAACCGGGGTCTACGACGTACAGGCCATCGCCTACGGAGGCCTCGGCCTGGCACTTTCGGCGGGGGCAGCCCTGGTGTTGGTCACGTGGTGGATATCGCACGCCCGCCGTACTCGACGGCGAAAACAAGCGTCGACGGATGCGCTGCGGCACCCTTCACGGGCTGCGACCGGTTAGTTTTCTTGTGTGCCCGTTCGCATTGTTACTGATTCCGCGTGTGATCTTCCCCAAGCGTTAGCCGATGAACTCGGCATCGCTATTGTGCCGCTCTCCATTCGTTTCGGGGCGGAGGAGTTTGTCGATCGCCAGGATCTGAGTGTTGCCGAATTTTGGCGACGCTCGAAAGCGTCAGCCGAACTGCCCTCCACCGCGGCGCCGTCTCCCGGCGCGTTCGAGGTCGCGTACCGCACGCTGAAAGACGAGGGCGCCACGGGTGTCGTGGTGGTTTCCCTTTCGGGCGAACTATCGGCCACCATTCAATCGGCGCAACTCGCTGCTCGCGCCGTGGCCGATGACATCAGCGTCACTGTCGTTGATTCGCGTTCGGTCACCATTGGTCAGGGCATGATCGCGGTTGCTGCGGCGCGCCATGCTGCGCAGGGAGCATCCGAAGCCGAGGTCGCCGCGTTGGTGACGTCGTTGGCCGAACGCACCCAGGTGTGGGGCGCGCTCGACACCCTTGAGAATCTCAAGAAAGGTGGCCGCATCGGCAACGCCAAAGCGCTGCTCGCCTCGGTGCTGTCCATTAAGCCAATTATCGAGATCCGCCACGGCAAGGTGGAAGAGGGTGGCAAACAACGCACGCGCAGCAAGGCCATGGCGTTCCTGGTGGACAAAGTGCGCAGCGAAATCGCTTCACGTGGATCCATAGAGAACCTGGCCGTCGTGCACGCCGCCACCACCGACGTCGACACATTGGTGTCGCAGTTGCAGGCGATCTACCCGCACCCGATCGTCATCGGCGACATCGGTCCGGTTATCGGAAGTCACGCCGGCACCGGCACGATCGCGGTCGTCTTCCAGGTCCCGGCTTCCTAGTGATTCGTCCGATCGGCGGTTCGGTGTGAACGAGGACCCTACCGTTGTCTCACGCGTTCTCGGTGGCCGCTATCGGCTCGAGCGGCCGCTCGCGTTTGGTGGCGTGGCCGAGGTCTGGACGGCCACCGATATCGTGCTCGATCGCAAGGTGGCCGTAAAGCTCCTGCGTGCCGAATTTGCCGCCGATCCGCTGGTCGTAGAGCGCTTCCGTCGTGAGGCCGTTGCAGCGGCACGGCTTAATCATCCCAACATCGTGAACGTGTTCGACTCGGTCAACGACCACGGGCTCGAGGCCGTCATCATGGAACTCGTGCCTGGCCGCACGTTGCGCCAGCTGCTCGACGACGAAGGCCGCTTGTCCATCGCCGACACCGTGCATATCGGTATTGCGTTGTCGGACGCGCTTGATGCCGCGCACCGCGGCGGGCTGGTGCACCGTGATGTGAAGCCGGGCAACGTTTTGATCACGCCCGCGCACCGCGTGCTGCTCACCGACTTCGGCATCGCCACCGCGGTCGGGCGCACTAACGACATCACGCTCGACAACGTGATGGTCGGGACAGCGAAATACCTCTCCCCCGAACAGGTTCTCGGCGTGCCCACCGAACCGCGTAGCGACCTGTATTCGCTTGGCATCGTGTTGTACGAATGCCTCACCGGTCAGGTGCCGTTTGACGCCGAAACCGACGCGGCCACCGCGCTGGCCCGCCTGCAGAAAAACGTTCGGCCGGTGCGCACCCTTCGCCCCGGGGTACCGCGCGTGCTCGACGATCTCGTCGCCAGTTGTCTCACCCGTAGCCCCGATGGTCGGCCTGCGTCGGCCGCGGCGGTTCGCGACACGCTTGTGCGGCTAGAGGGCACCGTGACCGACGACGGCAAGGTCATCGTGTCGCGTGACCCCACGCCGTCCAACACACCGCGGCCCGGGACCAACGGCGCGGCCGAACCGGTCGGAACGTCTACGTCGTACGGGCGCAGCGCCACCCCGGGACGCTGGTTCGTACTGGTCGGCCTGGTCGTGTTGCTCGGTGTCGGCGGGGTTATCGCCGGCGCCCTCTTGCGAGGGCCAGCCAACGCGCTCCCCCGCGTGGCGCGAGGGTCCACCGACACCACCACATCGACGCCCGACGGACCACCGGTTGCCAGTACATCACCCGAAGTCACGCTCGCCGGTGGCTCTGTCGTCAGCACCACTGCGGTCACTACCGGACCCAACCGGGTAACGGCCAGGGGCGAGTTCGATCCTCCACCTGGCGATGGTGCCGAACACCCGGCCCAACTGAACTTTCTCACCGACAACGACTCGTTCACCGAATGGACCACGGTCTGCTACGACCACGACCAGATGCGACCCAAGATCGGTGTCGGGTTGGTGTTTGAACTGGTCAATCCGTCGGCGGGCAACGACATCGAGGTGTTTTCCAAAACCAATGGCTGGGCCGCCACGGTCTACGTGGCGCCCAACGTAGGAACCGCGCTCGCCGATTGGGGTGAACCGGTTTCGATCGGCAGTGGCATTCCGGCCGGAAGCGCCAGCTTCTCACTCGGCAACAATCCCGGTCGGTACGTGTTGGTGTGGTTCACGCATCTCGGCCGCTCGAACACCTGCAAGCTGCCGTTCCAGATGCGTGTCTCAGAGGTGCGCGTCGTGAAGCGAACCGCTAAGTAACCTCTGGCCATCGACGGCCACGATCCCAACCTTCTTTTGGCCGCCGCACAACGCGGGGACAAGGGCGCCATGGACGCCTTTTTGCGCGTCCATTTCGATCGTGTCTTTGCGATCTGTCGACGCATCACCGGCAACGACGCCGACGCGGCCGACGCGGCCCAGGAATCCCTGCTTGCCATCGTTCGCGGTCTCCCCCGCTTCGATGGTCGATCGTCCATCACCACCTGGCTCTACCGGGTTACTACCAATGCCTGTCTCGATGAACTCCGACGCCGCAAACGGCGACCGGCGGTTGGCCTCCCCGAACTTGAACGACTTGACGTCAACGGGGACGGCCCGGCCGCAGATGACTCGCTGGCTGATCGTCTCCGGCTCGAGGCCGCCCTCGCCACACTCCCCGAGGAATTTCGGGTACCGGTCGTGCTGCGCGATGTCGGTGACCTGGACTACGCCGAAATAGCCAGTGTTCTGGGGATTCCTCCTGGCACCGTGCGGTCGCGTATCGCTCGCGGCCGGATGTCCCTTGCTCGCGCGCTTGGCGACAATTCTGGTGCCGGGTTCGACGCAGGTGACACACGCCACGGGAACCAGCCGCGGCCCACCGAACGTCAGACGGACGGATGATGAACGAGTTCCTTGCTTTTGACGATGCCGACTGGGAGTTGGCCAGCGCGTACCTCGATAATGAGGTCACGTTTGCTGAGCGCGCCCAGGTGGAGGCTTCGCCGGCATTGATGGGGCTTGTCGCCGACCTACGTTCGACCCAATCATCCGTTGCCGCACAGCCCCCCGCCGCCATCGACCGCAACGCCATGATCGCGGTGGCACTGGCCGCTACCGTCGACGGTGACGTCGTCGGCCGGGTCGCCGGCAGCGGTGAACTTGGTGGCCAGTTGGAACCGCCGCATGCGGCGGCACACGTCACGTCGATCGTTGCGGAACGGAAGCGGCGGACGGATCTCTGGAAGGCTCCGATGCTGCTGGCAGCTGCGCTCCTCACGGTGATGGGCATCGGCTTCGCCCTGCAATCGGGCTCGCGCGGCGACAGCCAAAAGACGTCACGCGCGGCAACCACTGCGGCAAGTGCGGCAGGGGCTTCACAGGAACAATCGAACGACGTCAACGCCGTTGCACCCGAGGCCGCAGCGCCAGCAACAACGGCTGCACCCGCCGCATTACCAGCGGGAACCGCCGCACCAACCACCGCTGCGCCTGCGGCAACCACCGCTGCACCTGCCACCACTGCAGCTGCAGCGGCCGCAACCACCGCGGCGGCGCCCAGCACGGCCGCAGCGTCCAGTGCTACCACCGCGGCACCAGCAGCGGCGAGTTCGTCCACCACACTCGGCCCGGTGGCAAACGCACCGACCACCGCGCCCAGTCCCCCGCTACCGACGCTCACGTTGCGGGAGTTAGGAGACCTCGTGGTCGCTTCTGCGGCCAACCCGGCCGCCCAACCCACCCTGGTCTGCCCCGACCCTCGCGGGGTGCCTCGCCTGTCGGTGCAGATCCTGTGGAACGGTCAGTCGGCCATCGCCTTCATCGACCAGATAAGCCGAAGTCTGGTCGTGCTTGCGGTCAACGGGTGTACCCCTCTCGCGAACATCCCAATAAAGGATTTGGCGCAAAGCTGAGCGGGGT